>NZ_JASCPA010000017.1:0-73400 GCF_029959715.1 Pseudomonas sp. PS02288
GCGCGCACCAGTGGCGAGTCGGTGCGCGCGGCGCACCCTACGGCACGAGTCCCTAGCCGTAGCGGCCGGTGATGTAGTCTTCGGTCTGCTTCTTCGTCGGGTTGGTGAACAGCGTGTCGGTGTCGCCGAACTCGATAAGCTTGCCCATGTACATGAACGCCGTGTAGTCGGAAACCCGTGCCGCCTGCTGCATGTTGTGGGTGACGATGACGATGGTGTACTTGCTCTTCAGCTCGTAGATCAGCTCCTCGACCTTCAGCGTCGAGATTGGGTCGAGCGCCGAGCAGGGTTCGTCGAGCAGCAGCACTTCGGGCTGCACCGCCACCGTGCGGGCGATCACCAGACGCTGTTGCTGGCCGCCGGAGAGGCCGAGGGCGGAGTCGTGCAGGCGGTCCTTCACCTCGTCCCACAGCGCGGCGCTCTTCAGCGACCATTCCACCGCTTCGTCGAGCACGCGCTTCTGGTTGATGCCCTGGATGCGCAGGCCGTAGACGACGTTCTCGTAGATGCTCTTGGGGAACGGGTTGGGCTTCTGGAAAACCATGCCGACGCGGCGGCGCAGCTCGGCGACTTCCACGCCCTTGCGGTAGATGTTCTGGCCGTCGAGGAGGATCTCGCCGTCGACGCGGCAGCCATCGACCAGATCGTTCATCCGGTTGAAGGTGCGCAGCAGGGTCGACTTGCCGCAGCCGGACGGGCCGATGAAGGCCGTCACGCGCTGCTTGGGAATGTTCATGCTGACGTCGAACAGCGCCTGCTTGTCGCCGTAGAACAGGTTCAGCCCAGGCACTTCAAGGGCGACGGTCTCGTCCGCCAGGTGCAGGCTCTGCTTTTCGCGGCCGAGGGCCTTGATGTCGATGCCGTGGGTATGCGTTTCGTGCTGCATGGGGTGCTCCCTACGCTAACAATTCGGTTAGCCGGCCGCGCGGCGCGCGCCCGGCGCAATTCATTCAGTGGTCCAGCGCCTTGTACTTCTCGCGCAGGTGGTTGCGGATGAACACCGCGCTCAGGTTGAGCAGGGCGATCACCAGCACCAGCAGGAGCGCGGTGGCGTACACCAGCGGTCGAGCGGCCTCGACGTTGGGGCTCTGGAAGCCGACGTCGTAGATGTGGAAGCCCAGGTGCATGATCTTCTGGTCAAGGTGCAGGTACGGGTAGTTGCCGTCTAGTGGCAGCGCCGGCGCCAGCTTGACCACGCCGACCAGCATCAGTGGGGCGACTTCGCCGGCGGCGCGGGCCACGGCGAGGATCAGGCCGGTCATCATCGCCGGGCTGGCCATCGGCAACACGACCTTCCAGAGGGTTTCCGCCTTGGTCGCGCCGAGCGCCAGGGAGCCCTCGCGCAGGGCCCGCGGGATGCGCGCCAGGCCTTCCTCGGTGGCGACGATCACTACCGGCACGGCGAGGATCGCTAGGGTCAGCGACGCCCACATCAGCCCCGGCGTGCCGAAGGTCGGCGCCGGCAGGGCCTCGGCGAAGAACAGCCGGTCGATCGAGCCGCCCAGCACGTAGACGAAGAAGCCCAGGCCGAATACGCCGTAGACGATCGCCGGAACCCCGGCGAGGTTGTTCACGGCGATGCGGATGACCCGCGTCAGCGGCCCCTGCTTGGCGTACTCGCGCAGGTAGATGGCCGCCAGCACGCCGAACGGGGTGACGATCACGGCCATTATCAGGGTCATCATCACGGTGCCGAAGATGGCCGGGAAAATGCCGCCCTCGGTGTTCGCCTCGCGTGGCTCGTCGCTGAGGAATTCCCACAGCTTGGCGAAGTAGAAGCCGAGCTTGGCGCCGGTGCCCATGGTGTTCGGCCGGTAGGCGCGGACCACCTTGCCCAGGCTCATCTCCTGCTCCTGGCCGTCGACGGTGCGCACCGTCACGCTGTCGCGGTCGAACTGCTGGTGCAGGTCGTTGAGCTGACCTTCGAGGACCTTGTACTCGGCACCCCACTGCGCGCGCTCGGCGTCCAGATCGGCCTGCCCGGCGGCGTCCAGCTGGCCGTTCATCTCCAGCTTGCGGGTTTTCAGGCGCAGGCGCTCGAGGCCGGCGTTGATGCGCCCGATGTCGCGTTTTTCCAGCTTGGAGATCTGCCCGTAGAGCGCGTCGACGCGGCCGATGCGCTGCTGCATCGCGGCCCAGGCGTCGTCACCCTCGGCGATCACCTGGCCGTTTTCCTTCACGTTGACCAGGTAGCCGTAGAAGTTGCCCCACTCGCGGCGCTCCATGACCATCAGGTTCTGCGGCGTGCGCAGGTTGCTGGTCCATTCGGCGACCACCCAGGTGAAGTCGGCGCCATACACCTCGCGGTTGCCGACCTTGAACAGCTCGCGGGTCATGAACTCGCCGCCGTTCACGTCCACCGGCAGGCCGGCGCCGGCCAGGCGCGCGCGCGGCACCTCCTCGGCCTGGACCAGCTCGCCGGCCATCACCTTGGCTGGCGTGCCGGGCACCTGGTAATCGGCCTCCAGCACATCCGCCGGCCAGAAGTTGGCCAGGCCGCGGGTGGCGATCACCGCCAGCAGGCCGACGGTCATGATCACCGCGATGGACACGCCGCTGGCGGTCATCCAGACCCAGGGCGAGCCGCTCTTGAACCAGGATTTCAGGGTTTGCTGTTTCACCGCTCGTACCTTCGTTCGTTTCGCCCGGCGACGTCGCGCCGTGCAGTGCATTCATCGGGGAGAAGCCAGCACCCTGCGGGTCTGAGCACCTTCTCCCGCCCTGCGGGGGCACCCTCTCCCCGAGGGGCGAGGGCCATCAGCGGGCCGGCGTGGCCGGCCGTGTATCTATAGCGAGGCGTATTTCTTGCGCAGGCGGGTACGGATCACTTCCGCCAGGGTGTTCATCACGAAGGTGAAGCTCAGCAGCACCAGCGCGGCGAGGAACAGCACCCGGTAATGCGAGCTGCCCACTTCGGATTCGGGCATTTCCACCGCGGTGTTGGCCGCCAGGGTGCGCAGGCCCTCGAAGATGTTCATGTCCATGATCGGCGTGTTGCCGGTGGCCATCAGCACGATCATGGTCTCGCCCACCGCGCGGCCGAGGCCGATCATCAACGCCGAGAAGATCCCCGGGCTGGCGGTGAGGATCACCACGCGGGTCATGGTTTGCCAGGGCGTCGCGCCGAGAGCCAGAGAGCCGAAGGTGAGGCTTTTCGGCACGCTGAACACGGCGTCCTCGGCGATCGAGAAGATGTTCGGGATCACTGCGAAGCCCATCGCCAGGCCGACCACCAGGGCGTTGCGCTGGTCGAAGGCGATGCCGAGGTCGTTGGACAGCCAGTGCCGCATGTCGCCGCCGAACAGCCAGTTCTCCATATGCCCGCTCATGCCCAGCGACAACGCGCCGACGCCGAGGATCACCGGGATCAGCAGCGCCGCTTCCCAGCCATCGGGAATCGCCAGGCGGACTTTCTCCGGCAGGCGGCTCCACAGGTAGGCGGCGAGGAGGACGCCGACCGGCGTCAGCAACAGCAGGCTGAAGATGCCCGGCAGGTGCCCTTCGACATAGGGCGCGAGGAACAGCCCGGCGAAGAAGCCGAGGATCACCGTCGGCAGCGCTTCCATCAGCTCGATCACCGGCTTGACCTTGCGGCGCATCGCCGGGGCCATGAAGTAGGCGGTGTAGATGGCTGCGCAGATCGCCAGCGGGGCGGCGAGGATCATCGCGTAGAACGCCGCCTTCAGGGTGCCGAAGGTCAGCGGGGCGAGGCTCAGCTTGGGCTCGAAATCACTGTTGGCCGAGGTCGACTGCCAGACGTAGCGCGGCTCGTCGTAGTTCTCGTACCAGACCTTGCTCCACAGCGCGCTCCAGGACACTTCCGGGTGCGGGTTGTCGACCACGAAGCGTTGCAGTTGTCCGTTGGACTCCACCAGCAGGCGCGAAGCGCGCGGCGACAGCGCGGCGTGGGCCTGGCCGTCGGCGACCCGCTCGACCAGCAGGGTGCGGTGCGCGGTGCTGTGGAAAATCCCGAGCATGCCGTCGGCGTCCAGCGCCATGAAGCCCTTGCGACGTTCCTCGGGGACGATCTGGGTGATCGGTTTTTCACCGAGGCTGAAGTCGCGGATGTGCGTCAGCACCGACTTGCCGTCGCCGTCGCGGACCATGAACCACTGGGCGATGCCGCCCTTGCTGTCGCCGACCAGCAGCGAGGTACCGCCGAGCAGCGGGCTGAGGGTGCTGACTTCGGCGTCGCCCTTGAGCATCGCGTAGCGGCCGTTGAGGCTCTTGCTGCGCAGGTCGAAGACGTCGGCGGTGGCCTTGCCGTTTATCACGTAGAGCCATTGCTGGCGCGGGTCGATGACCAGCGCCTTGATCGGCTCGGCGATCTGCGGCAGGGCGATGCGCGTCTCGTCCTGGCTGACCTCGCCGGTCATCAGGTTCTCTTCGCGGCTGATCGACAGCAGGCTCAGTTCGGCGCCGGTGGAGCCGGCGAGCATCAACGTGTCGCCGTTCTCGCTGAGCGCCACATGCTCCAGCGCGCGGCCCTGCGGGTCGAGCACGATCGGCGCCTCGCCGAACGGGTACTGCAGCGTCGGCGTGATGGTCTTGACGTTGTCCGGGTAGGTCACCGGGTAGGTGTGGGTGAACACCAGCACCTGGCCGGTGGACAGGCCGAGCAGCACACGGTGGCTGCCGGGCTGGTCCTGGCTCACCGAGGTGATGCTGGCGCCCGCCGGCAGCGGCAGCTGCACGCGGTTCAGCGGCGTGCTGTCCTTGAGGGTGAAGAACTGCACCTGGCCGGCGCGATCGAGGCGCATCGCCACCTTGTTCTGCTCTTCCACGGCGAGCAGCAGCGCGTCGTTCTGCGCCGCCAGCCAGGCGGGCTGCTGCGCTTTGAGCGGCTTCAGCTCGGCGCCGGCGAAGATCGGCAGCACCACATGGGCGAGGTAGAAGAAGATCAGCGTGATGGCGCCGAGTACGGCCAGGCCACCGATCGACACGTACCAGCGGGTGAGCCGGTCCTTGAACGCGCGAACGCGCCGTTTGCGTTGCTGGGCGGGGGTGTTGAAATCCAGCCTCAGGCCGTTCGATTGGGCGCTCATGCTGTTGTTGGCCAGGTCATTCATGAGGAATTCTCGGGGCGCTGCGAGCAGGGCCGCTTGTTGCGGGGGTCTTCAATCTATCTGTCTTCTGTGACAGATAGATGACAGGGTGCTGACATGACGATGCCCGCCGCCCCAGGGGAGCAGCGGGCTTCGTCAGGCACGACGGGCGCCTTGCGGGCGCCGCGCGCCCGTTACAGGCCGGCGTCCTTCAGGGCTTTCTCGACCACCTTGGCCGGCAGCGGGATGTAGCCGTCCTTCACGACCACTTCCTGACCCTGCTTGGACAGGACCATCTTGACGAACTGCGCTTCCAGCGGCGCGAGGGGCTTGTTCGGCGCCTTGTTCACGTAGACGTAGAGGAAGCGCGCCAGCGGGTACTTGCCGGACAGGGCGTTGGTTTCGTTGGCTTCTTCCAGCTCACCCTTCTTGTTGACCAGGGGAACGGCGCGGACGCTGGAGGTCTTGTATCCGATGCCCGAGTAACCGATGGCGTTCAGGGTGCTGGAGATCGACTGCACCACCGAGGCCGAACCCGGCTGCTCGTTGACGTTGGACTTGAAGTCGCCTTTGCACAGCGCTTCTTCCTTGAAGTAACCGTAGGTGCCGGATACCGAGTTGCGACCGAACAGCTGGATCGGCTTGTTCGCCCATTCGCCGGTCAGCCCGGTTTCGCCCCAGGTCTTGATTTCTTTCGGCTCGCCGCACAGGCGGGTGCTGGAGAAGATCGCATCGACCTGCTGCATGGTCAGCTGCTTGATCGGGTTGTCCTTGTGCACGAACACGGCCAGGGCATCGATCGCGACCGGAACGGCGGTCGGCTTGTAGCCGTACTTCTCTTCGAAGGCCTGGATCTCGGCGTCCTTCATCTGGCGACTCATCGGGCCAAGGTTGGAGGTGCCTTCGGTGAGTGCCGGCGGCGCGGTGGAGGAACCGGCGGCCTGAATCTGGATGTTCACGTTGGGGTAGAACTTCTTGTAGTTCTCGGCCCACAGGGTCATCAGGTTGGCCAGGGTGTCGGAACCGACGCTGGACAGGTTGCCGGACACTCCGGAGGTTTTCTCATAGGTGGGCAGCGCCGGGTCGATCGCGGCGAACGCGCTTGCGGTGCCTACGCCAGCGGCGACGAAGGTCAGGGCCGCCATTAGACGATTCAGTTTCATGCCTTGCTCCTAGCATTCCAGTGTGGGTCGAACGGGGGCCAGTATCGGCAGGCCGTATGAACACTCTATGAAAGGTTTATGACAATTGAATGACGACCACAGAAATGCCGAGGCCCGCGCGGGGCGGGCCTCGGAATGGCGCGTGGCGGTCAGTGCGGGGTGGCTTGCCAGCGCTCGGCGTCGAGCAGGTAGAGACCCAGCGCCAGGCCCAGGCCGCACAGCGCCAGCACGTAGTAGGCCGGGCCGAGCGGGCTGTATTTGAGCAACAGCGCGACGCTCATCGGCGTCAGCCCGCCGAAGATCGCGTAGGCCAGATTGTAGGAGAACGACAGCCCGGTGAAGCGGACGGCGGCGGGGAAGGCGTTGACCATCACGAAAGGCACGGCGCCGATGGTGCCGACGCACAGGCCGGTCAGCGCGTAGAGCGGGAACAGCAGGTCCGGGTGGGCGTGCAGCTGGCTGTAGAAGGTCCAGGAACTGGCGGCCAGTAGCAGGCTGCCGACGACGAACACTTTCCCGGCGCCGACGCGGTCGGCCAGCGCGCCGGCAGCGATGCAACCGAGGCTGAGCATGACGATGGCCAGGCTGTTGGCCTTCAGCGCCTGCGCGGCGTCGAAGCCGTAGGCGCTCTGCAGCACGCTGGGGGTCATCAGGATCACCACCACGATGCCGGCGGAAAGCACCCAGGTCAGCAGCATGGAGATCGCCACCGCGCGGCGATGGCCGCGCAGCACGGTCTTCAGCGGCAGTTCGTCGGCCAGCGCCTTGCGTTGCTGCAATTCGGCGAACACCGGGGTTTCGTGCAGCCAGCGGCGCAGGTAGACCGAGAACAGGCCGAACACGCCGCCGATGACGAAGGGCACGCGCCAGGCCCAGGCGGCGATGTCCTCGGCGCTGTAGAGGCTGTTGATCAGCGTCGCCATCAGCGAGCCGAGCAGGATGCCCGCGGTCAGCCCCGAGGTCAGGGTGCCGCAGGCGTAGCCGACGTTGCGCCGCGGCACGTGTTCGGCGACGAACACCCAGGCGCCCGGCACTTCGCCGCCGATCGCCGCGCCCTGGATCACCCGCAGCAGGAGCAGCGCCAGCGGCGCGAGGATGCCGATCTGCGCGTAGGTCGGCAGCAGGCCCATCAGCAGCGTCGGCACCGCCATCAGGAAGATGCTCAGGGTGAACATGCGCTTGCGCCCGAGCAGGTCGCCGAAGTGCGCCATGACGATGCCGCCCAGCGGGCGCGCCAGGTAGCCGGCGGCGAAGATGCCGAAGGTCTGCAGCAGGCGCAGCCACTCGGGCATGTCGACGGGGAAGAACAATTTGCCGACCACGGTGGCGAAGAACACGAAAATGATGAAATCGTAGAATTCCAGCGCGCCGCCAAGGGCGGAGAGGGCGAGCGTCTTGTAGTCGTTGCGGGTCAACGGGCGCGTCACCGGCGCGGAACCGGTAGGCAGGGCATGCATGGCGGTGTTGTTTCTCGTGGAGGGCCGCGGCGTTGAGCCGCCGCAGCCGCGGACTCTAGCAAATTGCGACACATCGACACAGCTTTTGCGGGGAGCCTCGCGAAAAGCGGAACCCTGCGGTCGTCGCTCGACGCATCCGCCGATATACTGCCGGCACGGCAGCGCCGCCCGTCACGACGCGCGTCGCCGGGGGCATTGCGCAAAGATCGTCCGTCCGGCGAGCGGCACATAACCGCGTCGTCGTGATCCGACGGGGTCTTTGCGGAATTCCCCACTTAAACCGCGTCTCTCCAATTCCAATAAATTGAGAGGCTGAGGCTTCCAGGCAATGATCGAGATCGAAGAAGAAAACCTCACCCCCCAGGGTGACCTGGCCTTGCAGATAACCGCTCTACCGCGCGAAACCAACGGTTTCGGCGACATCTTCGGCGGCTGGCTGGTCGCGCAGATGGACCTCGCCGGCACCGCCATGGCGAGCAAAGTCGCCGGCGGCCGTGTCGCCACCGTAGCCATCGACCGCATGGCGTTCCTGGTTCCGGTGGCCGTCGGCGCGCAGCTTTCCTTTTATACCGAGGCCCTGGAAGTCGGGCGCAGCTCGATCCAGATGCTGGTCGAGGTGTGGAGCGACGACCCGCTGTCCAGCGAATGGCGCAAGGTCACCGAGGCGGTGTTCGTCTTCGTCGCCATCGACGGCAGCGGGCGCACCCGCCCGGTACCGCCGCGCCGCTGAGCGCTTTCTTCACCTGCCGCGCGCCGTCGCCCCTCGCGTCGGTGCCGCGGCGTGTCCGCCACCCCGGCGACGTTTTTTCGGAGATCCCCGCATGGCCCTGGCCTCCCGCAGCGCACACATCGAACGCATCGACCGTGGCGACCTCGCCTGCTGGCAGATTCGCGGCGCCGACGGCGCCGAGCTGCTGATCGCCGAACAGGGCGCCCAGGTGCTCGCCTACACCCCGGCCGGCGGACGCCCGCTGATCTGGCTCAGCGAGGATGCCGCGTTCGTCCGCGGACAGTCGGTGCGTGGCGGTGTGCCGGTGTGCTGGCCGTGGTTCGGCGACCTGGTGCGCAACCCCGCCGAAGTGCAGGCGATGCGCCAGGCCGACACGCCGGCACCGGCGCATGGCGAAGTGCGCGCGCGTGACTGGCAGTTGCTGAACATCGCCGACGAGGACGGTGGCGTGTCCATCGAATTCATCCTCGACGCCGCCGAGGACGGCCTGCCCGGCTGGCCGCATGCCCTGGAGCTGAAGCTCGCCGTTCGCCTCGACACGCGCCTGGGCATCAGCCTGAGCACCACCAATCTGGGTCGCGAGCCGGTGGCGTTCAGCCAGGCGCTGCACAGCTACTTCGCGGTCGGCGACATTCATCAGGTCAGCGTCGAGGGGCTCGAAGGGCGCCGCTACATCGAGACGCTGGAGAACTGGCAGGAGCGCCGCCAGGAGGGCGTGCTGCGCTTCACTGGTGAGACCGACCGCATCTACCTGGACCTGCCGCCGACACTGAGCATCGTCGATCCGGCCTGGCAGCGGCGCATCGTGCTGCAGGCCAGCGGGTCGGATTCGGCCGTGCTGTGGAACCCGTGGATCGACAAGGCCGCACGGCTCTCGCAGTTCGCCGACGACGCCTGGCAGCGGATGCTCTGCATCGAAACCGCCAACGTCATGGACGACTGCATCGTCCTGGCACCGGAGGCGACCCACGAGATGGGCGTCTCGATCCGCGCCGAAGCGCTCTGACCAGCGCCGCTCAGCGCCCGCCTTTGACGTTCGCGAAGTTCTGCCGCCCGAACGGGCTGACCCGGTAACCCTCGACATCGGCGCGCACCAGCGCGCTGGCAGTCGGGTGCGCCAGCGGCAGCCACAGCGCCTGCTCCTGGATCAGTTGCTGCGCCTGCTGGTACAGCGCGCTGCGCCTGGCCTGCTCGGAGGTGCGCTTGCCGTCGCCGATCAGCCCGTCCAGGCGCGGATCGCAATAGCGCGCGAAGTTGAGCCCGGATTGCACCGACGCGCAGGAAAACTGCGGAGTGAGGAAGTTGTCCGGATCGCCGTTGTCGCCAGCCCAGCCCATGAACAGCAGATCGTGCTCGCCGGCCTTGGCGCGGCGGATCAGCTCGCCCCATTCCAGCGTGCGGATCTCGGCCTGGATGCCGACCTTGGCCAGGTCGGCCTGGAGCATCTGCGCGCCGAGACCGGGGTTCGGGTTGAGCAGGCTGCCGGAGGGGCGGGTCCAGATCGTCGTCTTGAAACCGTTGTCCAGGCCGGCCTCGGCCAGCAGCTGGCGAGCCTGCAGGGGATCGTAGGCATAGCCCGGCAGGTCCTTGGCGTAGCTCCAGGTGTTCGGCGGATAGGGGCCGCTGGCGGCCGTCGCGCTGCCCTCGAAGACCACCTTCAGGTAGTTCTGCCGGTCGAACGCCAGGTTGATCGCCTGGCGCACCTTGGCCTGGTCCAGCGGCGGATGCTGGCTGTTCAACGCGACGAAGGCGGTCATGAAGGCGGGCGTCTCGATCACCTTCAGCTTGGCGTCGGCCTGCGCCTCGCGCACGTCCTGCGGTTTCGGCGACAGGGCGATCTGGCACTCGTTGCGGCGCAGGCGCTGCAGGCGCACGTTGGCGTCCGGGGTGATGGCGAAGATCAGCGCATCGACCACCGGCTTGCCGGCGAAGTAGTCCGGGTTGGCGATGTAGCGCACCGCCGAATCCTTCTGGTAGCGCTTGAGGATGAACGGGCCGCTGCCGATCGGCTGGCTGTTGAGCTTCTCCGGCGTACCGGCGGCCATCAGCTGGGCGGCGTATTCGGCGGAATAGATGGAGGCGAAACCCATGCTCAGGGTGGCGAGGAAGGTCGCGTCCGGGTGCTTGAGGACGATCGTCACGCTGTGCGGGTCGCTGGACTCGATGCGTTCCACCAGGCTCGGCCACTGCATCGACTGGGCGTGCGGGTAGCCGGCCGGCGCGGTCTTGTACCAGGGATTTTCGGGGTCGAGCATGCGGCGGAAACTGAACAGCACGTCGCTGGCGTTCAGCGTGCGGCTCGGGGTGAAGTAGTCGGTGCTGTGGAACTTCACGTCGTCGCGCAGCGTGAAACGGTAGCTCAGGCCGTCGGCGGAAACCTCCCAGCGCGTCGCCAGGCTCGGCACCAGGGTGCCTTTCTCGGCATCGAACTCCACCAGGCGGTTCATCAGCACGTCGGCCGAGGCGTTGGTGGTGGTCAGCGAGTTGTACTGGACCACGTCGAAGCCGTCCGGACTGGCTTCGGTGCACACGGCGAGGATGGCGGCGTTCGCCAGCAACGGGCAGAACAGCAGGGATAGAATGGCGCGGCGCACGGCGAACTCCTGTGGACTGGCGCGGGGGGCTTACCGTAGACCATGCACTGCGGCGGAACAACGGCTTTGCGGCGACGGACGGTAGTGCGCCGCACAGCCCCGCCGCCCACACTGCGCGCCGGTAGCGCCGCGGGCGCCCGCTTCGGCGATGGCATGTTTCGCCTTGCGAGGGTAGGGGTGTTCTGGTATAAAGCAGCGCTCTTTTCTAGGGGCCTGGTTCCTTCCCACGAAGGCGCAGCCAGTAAGACCCCGAAGAAACGTGGCGCCAAGCGCCGAATCAGAGAGATCAAGCGGCCAACCCATGCCGGGTTGGGCATGTGGTTACAGAGGGCTGAGTCATGTCGAGAGTCTGTCAAGTTACCGGTAAGGGTCCGGTAACCGGGAATAACATTTCCCACGCAAACAACAAAACCCGTCGTCGTTTCCTGCCGAACCTGCAGCATCACCGTTTCTGGGTCGAGACCGAGAAACGTTTCGTGCGTCTGCGCGTTTCTGCCAAGGGTATGCGTATCATCGACAAACGCGGTATCGACGCCATTCTGGTCGAACTCCGCGCCCGTGGCGAAAAGTTCTAAGGCTTCGGTCTTTCTAGGAGAGCAACATGCGTGATCTGATCCGTTTGGTGTCCAGCGCCGGTACCGGCCACTTCTACACCACCGACAAAAACAAGCGCACTACGCCCGACAAGATCGAAATCAAGAAATTCGATCCGGTCGTTCGTAAGCACGTGATCTACAAGGAAGCCAAGATCAAGTAATTGATCGGCCCTTGATGGAAGAAGCCCGCCGATTGGCGGGCTTTTTCTTGCCTGCAGGAAACCTGGGGCCTGTTCGGACGCGCCAGCCCGCGCGCGCTCAGCGGGTCGCCTGCTCGAAGATCACGTAGACCTTGCGGCACCGTTCGACGACTTCCCAACTCCCCTGAAAGCCGGCCGGGATGACGAAACGGTCGCCGGCGCGCACGGTGCGGCTGCCGCCGTCGGCAGCGTGAAGCACCGAGACGCCCTCGAGAATCTCGCAGTACTCGTGCTCGCTGTAGTTCACCGTCCAGTGGCCGGGCTCGCCCTCCCAGAAGCCGACGTTGAATTGCCCGCAGGGGCTGGCGAAGGCGTTGCACACGCGTTGCGCGGGATCGCCGGAAAGGATTTTTTCCGCAGCCGGGCGGTACTGCTCGAGGGCAGCCGTGGAATGCGCGAGGTCGACGATCTGTTCGATGGACATGCCTGGAAGCTCGAAAACGGGAAAGTTCCGAGTTTATGTTTAATAAAACGAACATGAGAAGAGCTTTTGCCCTGCGCTGTAAAAAATATTGAAAACCGCGGCGCCTGTGGTTTAGGGTGGCCGGCACCCTTGCGCGACGGTGCCGCACGCGCGCCAGCGTCCAACGAACGAAGAGGATTGCCCCATGACCCTGACCCGCAGCGACTGGGAACAGCGCGCCAAAGCCCTGCACATCGAAGGCCGCGCCTTCGTCCACGGCGCCTACCGCAACGCCGTCAGCGGCGAAACCTTCGAGTGCATCAGCCCGGTCGACGGCCGCCTGCTGGCACGGGTCTCCAGCTGCGACAAGGCCGATGCCGAGGCTGCCGTGGCCGACGCCCGCGCGGTGTTCGAGTCCGGTGTCTGGTCGCGCTTGGCGCCCGCCCGGCGCAAGGCGATCATGATCCGTTTCGCCGACCTGATCGAAGCCAATGGCGAGGAGCTGGCCCTGCTGGAAACCCTCGACATGGGCAAGCCGATCAGCGATTCCATGGCCGTCGACATTCCCGCCGCCGCCCGTGCATTGCGTTGGAGCGGCGAGGCGATCGACAAGATCTACGACGAGGTCGCCGCCACCGCGCATGACGAGCTGGGCCTGGTCACTCGCGAACCGGTCGGCGTGGTCGCCGCCATCGTGCCGTGGAACTTCCCGCTGCTGATGAGCAGCTGGAAGCTCGGCCCGGCGCTCGCCACCGGCAACTCGGTGATCCTCAAGCCGTCGGAAAAATCGCCGCTGACCGCCATCCGCATCGCCGCGCTGGCCATCGAGGCGGGCATCCCGGCCGGTGTGCTCAACGTGCTGCCGGGCCATGGCCACACGGTCGGCCGCGCGCTGGCGCTGCACATGGACGTCGACACGCTGGTGTTCACCGGTTCGACGCGGATCGCCAAGCAACTGATGGTCTACGCCGGCGAATCGAACATGAAGCGCGTCTGGCTGGAAGCCGGCGGCAAGAGCCCGAACATCGTCTTCGCCGATGCGCCCGATCTCAAGGCCGCCGCCGAGGCCGCTGCCAGCGCCATCGCCTTCAACCAGGGCGAAGTCTGCACCGCCGGTTCGCGCCTGCTGGTCGAGCGCTCGATCAAGGACCAGTTCCTGCCGCTGGTGATCGAGGCGCTGAAGGCCTGGAAGCCGGGCAACCCGCTGGATCCGGCCACCAGCGTCGGCGCCCTGGTCGACACCACGCAGATGAACAACGTGCTGTCCTACATCCAGGCCGGCCACGACGACGGCGCCAGGCTGGTCGCCGGCGGCAAGCGGGTGCTGGAGGAAACTGGTGGCACCTACATCGAGCCGACCGTCTTCGATGGCGTGGACAACGCCATGCGCATCGCCAAGGAAGAGATCTTCGGCCCGGTGCTGTCAGTGATCGCCTTCGACGATGTCGAGGACGCCATCGCCATCGCCAACGACACCGTCTACGGCCTGGCCGCCGCGGTCTGGACCAGCAACCTGTCCAAGGCGCACCTCACCGCCAAGGCGCTGCGCGCCGGCAGCGTGTGGGTCAACCAGTACGACGGCGGCGACATGACGGCGCCCTTCGGTGGCTTCAAGCAGTCGGGTAACGGCCGCGACAAGTCGCTGCACGCCTTCGACAAGTACACCGAGCTGAAGTCCACCTGGATCAAGCTGTAGGAACCCGTTCGGAGTCTGCTGCGCGGCGTTGAGCGCAGGCTCGTCTGTCGCTCGCGAGGCTCCGGCAGATTCCATAACACGCTCAGCGGGCCCGACCCGCGAACAAGAAGGTCCGCCCCGGTACACGGGGCCGGCTCATTGCGAGCCCTACCTGCGGCCGGGTTTCCTTGGGAACCCGGCCGTTTGCTTTGCTGCCGTGAAAGAAGAGAGATCGACCATGCGTTGGGGGACTTATTTCGCCGTCTGTGCGGCGGTGATCAGCATCGGGCTGGCGCTGGGCGTGACCATGCCGCTGGTGTCGCTGCGCCTGGAGGGCTGGGGTTACGGCAATTTCGCGATCGGCGTCATGGCGGCGACTCCGGCGGTCGGCGTGCTGCTCGGCGCGTCGCTGGCAGGCCATCTCGCCGCCCGGCTGGGAACCACGCGTCTGATGCAGACCTGCCTGCTGCTCGGCGCGGTATCCGTGGCGTTGCTGGCGCTGGTGCAGCACTACGCGGTATGGCTGGCGTTGCGCCTGGGGATCGGCGTGGCGCTGACGATGGTGTTCATCCTCGGCGAAAGCTGGATCAACCAGTTGGCCCCGGAAAAATGGCGCGGTCGCCTGGTGGCCCTGTATGGCACCGGCTATGCGCTGAGCCAGCTGTCCGGGCCGCTGCTGCTGAGCGTGCTCGGCACCGACAACGACTCGGCGTTCTGGACCGGCACCGGCCTGCTGGTCGGCGGTTCGCTGGTGCTGCTCGGCCGCTCCGGCGCGCCGCGCGTGGATGCCCACGGCGCTTCCGGGCGAGGCCTGTTCGCTTTCTGCCGCAAGCTTCCGGCGATCGCCTGGGCGGTGGCGCTGTTCGCCGCCTTCGAGGCGATGATGCTGACGCTGCTGCCGGTCTACGGGCTGCGACAGGGCTTCACCCAGGAGGTGGCGCTGCTGATGGCCAGCGTGGTGGTGGTCGGCGATGCCGCGCTGCAACTGCCGATCGGCCTGCTCGCCGACCGCATGTCCCGCGGCGCGCTGTTCCGCGCATGCGGTGTGCTCCTGCTGGTGTCGAGCCTGAGCATCCCGCTCCTGCTGCACACCCAGGCGATCTGGCCGCTGCTGGTGCTGTTCGGCGCCGCCGCCGGCGGGTTGTTCACCCTGTCGCTGATCCTCATCGGCGAGCGCTATCGCGACGACGAACTGGTTCGCGCCAATGCGCACGTGGCGCAGCTCTGGGGGTTGGGCTGCCTGGTCGGGCCGCTGCTCACCGGCGCGGCCAGCCAGTGGCTCAGCGGGCATGCGTTGCCGCTGGTGATGGCGGCGGGCGCGGCGGTGTTCGTCTGGCTGATCCGGCGCCCCGGAGGTTTCACCGACGTCTCGCCGGAGCCGTCGTGAGAGACGCGCACACGGCGCCTAGAGCAGCCGTTCCAGCCCGATGACCTTGGCCAGCCAGGCGTTGATCTGGCGCCAGGCACCGCCCGGCTCCCTGTCGATGCGGTGCAGGCGGCGATTGTCCTCGGCGATCCACACTAGCCGCCCGTTCTCCAGGCGCACCTCGTAGCTGAGCGCCGGCGCCATGCCTTCCAGGGTCAGGCGGCGCACCTCGCCGGCCAGCTCCGGGCTGTCCACCAGCACGCCGACCTCGGTGTTCCAGAGGATCGAGCGCGGGTCGAAGTTCAGCGAGCCGATGAACACCTTGCGTCGATCGAACACCAGCGCCTTGCTGTGCAGGCTGGATTCCGAGGAGCCGCTCAGGTTGTAGGACGCCTCCTGCTCCGGCTGCCGGCGCAGCTCGAAGAGCTTCACCCCGTGACGCAACAGCGCCTTGCGGTAGGGCGCGTAGCCGCCGTGCACGGCCGGCACGTCGGTGGCCTCCAGCGAGTTGGTCAGCAGGCTCACCGAAACGCCCGCGTCGGCGCGCCCGGTGAGGTAGGTCAGCCCATCCTCGGCGGGCACGAAGTAGGCGGAGATCAGCATCAGCTCCTCGCTGACATTGGTCAGCTCAGGGCCCAGTTGCGAGGTCAGCAGCAACTGCGGATCGGGCTCGCTCTTGAGGATCTTGGTCGGTGCGTCCCACATCGCGCTGCCATGCGCCCAGATCAGCTCGTCCAGCCAGCCTGCCAGGCGCGGGTGGTCCTGGTAGTCCATCAGTCGCTGGTAGTTCTCGCGCTGCTCGACCTGCGCCGCGTTCAGGTAGTCGGTCAGTCCGCGACGGGTCTTCGCCAGGTCGCGGGCGCTGGGCGGAAAGCTGACGAATTGCTCGATCGGCCTGCTCAGCGCGCTGTTCCAGTACTGATCGAAGCTCTGCCCGAGCTGCTCGGCCACCGGGCCGGCGCCCAGCAGGTCGATGTCGGTGAAGTTCAGGTTCGGTTCGACGTCGAAATACTCGTCGCCCAGGTTGCGCCCGCCGACCACCGCCACGGCGTTGTCCGCCAGCCAGAGTTTGTTGTGCATGCGGCGGTGCTGCAGGGTGACGTCGAACAACCGCCCCAGGGCGCGGGTGATGCCGGTGGCGCGGCCCAGGTGCAGCGGGTTGAACACCCGCACCTGGACGTTCGGGTGGGCGCCGAGCAGGGCGATCTCGTCGTCCTGGCCGTCGCTGGTGGTGTCGTCGAGGAGAATGCGCACGCGCACGCCGCGGTCGGCGGCCTTGAGCAACTCGTCGATCAGCGCGCGGGTGCTGAGGCCATCGTGGACGATGTAGTACTGCAGGTCGAGGCTCTGCCGGGCGGCGCGGATCAGCTCGGCGCGGGCGATGAACGCCTCGGTGCTGGAGGACAGCAGGCGAAAGCCGGATTGCCCCGCGGGGTGCTGCTGCGCCTGGGCGATGAGGGCGGCGCCGAGCGGCGAATCCTTGGCCGGCAACGCCTGGCTGGGCTCGATCGGCACGTGATTGGCGCAGGCGGTCAGCAGTAGCGCAACCAGCAACAGCAGATGTCGACGCAAAGTAGCCTCCCGCTACATTCAACCTAGCGGTTAGACGGCTCTCTTGCGGTTTGATTCAGCGAAGCGGCGCGAGGGCTCTAGGGCGGGCAGTCGCGTCGCTCAACCTTCGGCCATCTGCGCCGCCACCGCTTCGCCGACGGCGCGCACCGCCTGCTCGATCAGCGTGCTGGGCTTGCTGGCGTAGTTCATCCGCAGGCAGTTCCGGTATTTTCCCGCCGCGGAAAAGATGCTGCCGGTGGCGATCTGTATGCCCTGGCTGGCGAGGGTACGATTCAGCCGGTGGCTGTCGAAGCCTTCGGGCATTTCCACCCAGATCATGAAACTGCCCTGCGGCTGGCTGACCTTCACCCCGGCCGGGAAGTAGCGGGCGATCCATTCGATCATCACGTCGCGGCTGCGCTGGTACTGCGCGCGCATGCGCCGCAGGTGCGGCTCGTAGTGGCCGCCGCTGATGAATTCGGCAAGCGCCAGTTGCGGCAGTTGCGCGGTGGCGCCGGTGCCCATGTACTTCATGTGCAGCACGCGGTCCAGGTAACGGCCAGGGGCGATCCAGCCGACCCGCATGCCGGGCGCCAGGGTTTTCGAGAAGGAGCTGCAGAGCAGCACGCGGCCATCCTCGTCGAACGACTTGATGGTGCGGGGGCGCGGGTAGCGGTAGGCCAGTTCGCCGTAGACGTCGTCCTCGATGATCGCCACGTCGTAGCGCTGGGCCAGCGTCAGCAGGGCGCGCTTGTTGGCCTCCGGCATGACGTAGCCGAGCGGGCTGTTGCAGGTCGGCGTGAGCTGGATGGCCTTGATCGGCCACTGCTCCAGGGCCAGCTCCAGCGCCTCCAGGCTGATCCCGGTGAGCGGGTCGCTGGGCAGTTCCAGGGCCTTCATGCCAAAACCCTTGAGCGCCTGCATCACGCCATGGAAGCTCGGCGAGTCCACCGCGACGATGTCGCCGGGCTCGCACAGGGCGCGAATGGCGGCCGACAGCGCTTCGTGGCAGCCGGTGGTCACGACGATCTCGGTGGCCGGAATCTGGCAGCCGGAGTCGAGCATTAGCCGCGATATCTGTTCGCGCAGGCCGATGTCGCCATAGATGTTGCCGTAGGTGAGGGTGTTCAGCTCCTGCCGCCGGCCCAGCCGAGACAGCGAGCGCAGCAGCGGTTTCAGCGTCGGGCTGCTGATGTCCGGGCGCCCCCGACCGAGCTGGATCAGCTTCTCGCTGGGCTCGCCGCCGATCTGCTCCAGCACCTGATCCCACTGCGAGACCTCCACCGGCCGCTGCGCGTTGCGAATCACGTTGGGCAGCGCAGGCACCTGGCGCGCGGCGGGCACGAAGTAGCCCGACTTCGGCCGCGGTGTCGCCAGGCCCTGGTCCTCGAGGTGCCGGTAGGCCTGCTGCACGGTGCTCAGGCTGACGCCGTGCTCGACGCTCAGCGCGCGCACTGACGGCAGGCGATCGCCGGGAAGGTAGAGGCCCTGCTCGATGCGTGCGCCGATCACATGGGCAAGGTTCTGGTAAAGCGTCATCGACTGAGGATTCCTCTGCGATCAGTACAGATACGTCAAAAACCATCGATTCAGAGGTGATTTCCGCCCGGCTGTATGGGGTTAATTTCCACACGCTGAATCTGTATCGGTTTTTAGATGGGCGCAATGATGTTCTCCCATACAGATGAAGGCAAGGAGAGCGCGATGCGCGACTCGATCGAAAGCTGCGAGGAACTCGTCGAACCCGGACCGGTGCTGGGGGATCGGCGCCCCACCCTGCGCCTGGTGGCGTCCGTGCCTGTGGGCGAGGGGCGCTGGGTGGTGTTCTGGCGCGCCCTGCGCACCCGCAAGGCGCTGCTGAGCCTCAGCCGCCACGCCTTGCACGACATCGGCCTGAGCCGCGCCGATGCCTTGGCCGAGGCGGAAAAATCGATCTGGACGCTCTGGCGCGAGACCGGACGCGGGACGCGCCCGGACCGGTGAGGACGACGCCCGTGTCACGCCAGCCCGGTGGCTTCCTTGAAGCGGTACCAGAGCATGCCCAGGGCGAGCATCGGCGAGCGCAGGCGTTTGCCGCCCGGAAAGGTGATGTGCGGAACCTTGTCGAACAGGTCGAAGCCGCCGCCCTGCTGCCCGCTGATGGCTTCGGCGAGCAGCTTGCCAGCCAGGTGGGTAGCGTTCAGTCCATGGCCGGAATACGCCTGCGCGTAATACACGTTGGGGCGATCGGCGAAGCGGCCGATCTGCGGCAGGCGATTGGCGCCGATGCCGATCATCCCGCCCCACTGGTAGTCGATACGGGTGTTTTCCAGTTGCGGGAAGACCTTGAGCATCTTCGGTCGCATGTAGTCGGCGATGTCCGCCGGGTCGCGCCCTGAATAGTGGCAGGCTCCGCCGAACAGCAGGCGGCGGTCGGCGGACAGGCGATAGTAGTCCAGCGCCACGCGCTGGTCACAGAGCGCCATGTTCTGCGGGATCAGCGCCTGCGCCTGCTCCTCGGAAAGCGGCTCGGTGGCGATCACGTAGCTGCCGGCGGGCAGTACCCTGCCGCCGAGCCGCGGCTCTAGGTCCTTGATGTAGGCATTGCAGGCGAGCACCAGGGTCTTGGCGCAGACGCGGCCCTGTTCGGTATGCACTTTCACCCCGTCGCCGTACTCGATGCGTATCACTTCGGAATGCTCGAACAGGCGCACGCCCAGCGCGGCGGCGGCGGCGGCCTCGCCGAGCGCGAGGTTGAGCGGATGCAGGTGGCCGGAACCCATGTCGATCAGCCCGCCGACGTAGCGGTCCGAGCCCACCACGCTGTGCATCTCGCCCGGTTGCAGTAGGCGCAGCGGATGCCGATAGCCCAGCCCCTGCAGCTCGGCCATGTCCTCGGCGAAACCGGCCAGGTCGGCCGGCTTGTTCGCCAGGTCGCAGTAGCCCCAGGTCAGGTCGCAGTCGATGGCGTGCTTCTCGATGCGCCGGCGGACGATTTCCACGGCTTCCAGGCCCATCAGCTTGAGTGAGCGCACGCCGTCCTCGCCGAGCACCGGGCGGAACTGCTCGACGCCGTGGCCGACGCCGCGAATCAGCTGGCCGCCGTTGCGTCCGCTGGCGCCCCAGCCGATCTGCCGCGCCTCCAGCAGCGCCACGGAGAACCCCCGTTCGGCCAGTTCGATGGCGGTGTTGAGCCCGCTGAAGCCGCCGCCGACGATGCACACGTCGACGCGCAGGGCGTCGCGCAGCGGCGGGTAGCTGAGCGCCTGGTTGGCGGTGGCGGTGTAATAGGAAGGAGCATGCCGATCCGTGTGCACCGGAAGCCGAACGCGAGCGCTCATGTGTGAAATCCTGATTGGGGTGTGTGGAAAATTTTACGCAGCATAGGGGTGACACCGTCGAGCATCAAGGCCCGGAGGCCGCGGCGGAAGTGTCAGGATGCCGCTGATCGGCTTGGCGCGGCGGCGTCGCGACGATGCGCGCTTCACCGCCCGGGCGAACCGATCGGCCGGCGCACCGTCCGAGGACTAGGCGCCTTCGAAATCAGTCCGGCACCGGCAGGTTGAGGCTTTCCTTCACCTCTTCCATGACGATGTAGCTTTTCGATTCGCGCACGTGCGGCAACTTGAGAAGGATGTCGCCGAGCAGCTTGCGGTAGGACGCCATCTCGTTGATCCGCGCCTTCACCAGGTAGTCGAAGTCGCCGGACACCAGGTGGCACTCGAGCACGTGGGGCAACTTGAGCACGGCGCGGCGGAACTCCTCGAAGGTGTCGCCGGACTTGTAATCGAGGCTGATCTGCACGAACACCAGCAGGCTGGACTTCAGGTGCTGCGGATTGAGCCGCGCCGAGTAGCCCATGATGATGCCCTCGCGTTCCAGCCGGCGGACCCGCTCGGTGCAGGGGGTGGTGGAGAGACCGATGCGCTCGCCCAGCTCGGTGAAGGAGATGCGGCCTTCTTCTTGCAGGATGCGCAGGATGTTGCGGTCGATCTTGTCCAGCTCGCGGCGCGATTGGTGCTGAGTTCTCACAGGAGATAGCCCTCCACAAAAAGCCTTTCGGCCCAGATTTGTCGCCAAATATAGCTTTTTAAATAGTCAAAATCACTGCTTATTGCTCCATATACTGCCGCACATTCGGGTTCGAAAAACTTAGCCGTTCGGATGGCGTCCGGGCGAGGAGGCAGCATGCGTGTTCTGGTTCTCGGTAGCGGTGTCATTGGTACCGCCAGCGCCTACTATCTGGCCCGTGCCGGCTTCGAGGTGACGGTCGTCGACCGCCAGCCCGCGCCTGCCATGGAAACCAGTTTCGCCAACGCCGGCCAGGTCTCGCCCGGCTACGCCTCGCCCTGGGCGGCGCCCGGCGTGCCGTTCAAGGCGATGAAGTGGCTGCTGCAGAAGCACGCTCCGCTGGCGATCAAGGCCACCGGCGACGTTCAGCAGTACCTCTGGATGGCGCAGATGCTGCGCAACTGCACGGCGGCGCGCTACGCGGTGAACAAGGAGCGCATGGTGCGCCTCTCGGAATACAGCCGTGACTGCCTCGACGAACTGCGTGCGGAAACCGGCATCGCCTACGAAGGCCGCCAGCTCGGCACCACTCAGCTGTTCCGCACCCAGGCGCAACTGGATGCCGCGGCCAAGGACATCGCCGTGCTGGAACAGTCCGGCGTGCCCTACGAACTGCTCGACCGTGCCGGCATCGCCCGGGTCGAGCCGGCGCTGGCCAAGGTCACCGACAAGCTCGCCGGCGCCCTGCGCCTGCCCAACGACCAGACCGGCGACTGCCAGATGTTCACCACGCGGCTGGCGGAAATGGCCCGCGCGCTGGGCGTCGAATTCCGCTTCGGGCAGAACATCCAGCGCCTGGATTTCGCCGGCGACCGGATCAACGGCGTGTGGATCGACGGCAAGCTGGAAACCGCCGACCGCTACGTGCTGGCCCTGGGCAGCTACAGCCCGCAGCTGCTCAAGCCGCTGGGCATCCGCGCGCCGGTCTATCCGCTCAAGGGTTACTCGCTGACCGTGCCGATCACCAATGCGGCGATGGCGCCCAGCTCGACGATCCTCGACGAGACCTACAAGGTCGCCATGACCCGCTTCGACAATCGCATCCGCGTGGGCGGCATGGCCGAGATCGCCGGCTTCGACCTGAGCCTCAGCCCGCGCCGCCGCGCCACCCTGGAGATGCTGGTCAACGACCTCTATCCCGAGGGCGGCGACCTCGCCCAGGCCGAGTTCTGGACCGGCCTGCGCCCGGCGACCCCGGACGGCACGCCGATCGTTGGCGCCACGCCGTTCCGCAACCTGTTCCTCAATACCGGACACGGTACCCTGGGCTGGACCATGGCCTGCGGATCCGGCCGTTTCCTCGCCGACCTGATGGCGCAGAAGCGCCCGCAGATCAGCGCCGAAGGCCTGGACATCACCCGCTACGGCAATTCACAGGAGACCCACAAGCATGTCCATCCAGCGCCTGCGCACTGAAAAGCGCTTCAGCGAAATCGTCATCCATAACGGCACCGTCTACCTGGCGGGGCAACTGGCCGACGACTACGCCGGCGACATCCGCGCGCAGACCCGCGAGACCCTGGCCAGCATCGACCGCTTCCTGGCCGAGGCGGGCAGCGACAAGTCTAAGATCCTTTCGGTGACCATCTACCTCAAGGACATGGCCGACTACGCCGGGTTGAACCTGGAGTGGGACGCCTGGGTCGCCGAGGGCGCCACGCCAGCCCGCGCCTGCGTCGAGGCCGCGCTCTACGACCCGCGTGTGCGGGTGGAAATGAGCGTGATCGCCGCTCAGGCCTGACCGCTGCCCGGCCTCGCGCCGGGCCTCTTTCAATCTTTCAGAAGTCCCGAACCATGCGCCCCGCCCGTGCCCTGATCGACCTGCAAGCCTTCCGCCACAACTACCGCCTGGCCCGCGAAGTGGGCGGCGCGCGCGCCCTCGCCGTGGTCAAGGCGGATGCCTATGGGCATGGCGCACTGGAATGCGCGGCGGTGCTGGCCGACGAGGCGGACGGTTTCGCCGTGGCGATGATAGAGGAAGCGCTGGAGCTGCGCGCCGCCGGTATCCGCGCGCCGATCCTGCTGCTGGAAGGCTTCTTCGAGGCCGATGAGCTGGCGCTGATCGCCGAGCACGACCTGTGGTGCGTGGTGCATTCGACCTGGCAGATCGAGGCCATCGAGCGCGCCGCGCTGAGCCGGCCGCTGTGCGTCTGGCTCAAGCTCGACAGCGGCATGCACCGCGTCGGCCTGCATCCGGCGGAGTTCCAGCAGGGCCACCGGCGGCTGCTGGCCAGCGGCAAGGTGGCCAAGGTCGTGCTGATGACCCACTTCGCCCGCGCCGATGAGCTGGACCACGGCCGCACGGCGGAGCAGCTCGCGGTGTTCGAGACGGCCCGCGAAGGGCTCGCCGCGGAAGTCAGCCTGCGCAACTCGCCGGCGCTGCTGGGCTGGCCGCAGCTCTTTCCCCAGCAGCGCCCGAGCGACTGGCTGCGGCCGGGGATCATGCTCTACGGCGCCACGCCCTTCGAAGAGGCGCACCCGTTGGCCGACCGGCTACAGCCGGTGATGACCCTCGAATCGAAGATCATCTGCGTGCGCGAGCTGCCCGCCGGCGAGCCGGTGGGCTACGGCGCACGCTTCGTCAGCGAGCGCCCGACGCGCGTCGGGGTGGTCGCCATGGGCTATGCCGACGGTTACCCGCGGCACGCTCCGAGCGGCACGCCGGTGAGCATCGACGGCCAGCCGAGCCGGCTCATCGGGCGCGTCTCGATGGACATGCTCACTGTCGACCTGACGGACCTGCCGCAGGCCGGGCTCGGCAGCCGGGTGGAGTTCTGGGGCAAATCCGTTTCGGTGAGCGAGGTCGCCGCCCGGGCCGAAACCATTCCCTACCAGCTGATGTGCAACCTGAAGCGCGTACCGCGCGTCCATTCGGGCCACTGAAGGCCCCTCTGCAGGCCGCGCGAATCCTGGGATGCGGCGCTTTTGTGCGGGAAACCTGATCGCAGCGTTGTAAATTCCGAACGCTGTGCGATGATACGGCCCACTTCGACCGCAGCTATCCCCTCGAGGAGGGTTCAACCATTGGACGTCGGTGTTCGACTGCAATCCATCCGCAAGCACAAAGGCCTCTCTCAGCGTGAACTCGCCAAGCGTGCGGGCGTCACCAACAGCACCATCTCGATGATCGAGAAGAACAGCGTCAGCCCCTCGATCAGCTCCCTGAAGAAAGTGCTCGGCGGCATTCCGATGTCGCTGGTGGAGTTCTTTTCCCTGGATTTCGAACAGGACAACCAGACCCAGGTGGTCTACCGCGCCAGCGAGCTGCTCGACATCTCCGACGGCGCCGTGACCATGAAGCTGATCGGCAAGGCCCATCCCAGCCGCGCCATCGCCTTTCTCGACGAAACCTACCCGCCGGGGGCCGATACCGGCGCGGAGATGCTCAACCACGACGGCGAAGAGGCCGGCATGCTGATCGACGGGCGCCTCGAACTGACCGTCTCCGGCGAGCTGTTCGTGCTCGAGAGTGGCGACAGCTACTACTTCGAGAGCAACAAGCCACATCGCTTCCGCAACCCCTTCGACAAGCCCGCGCGACTGATCAGCGCCACCACCCCTGCCAACTTCTGAGGCCACGGCTGCGACGCGATGCCGCAAGCCCATGCATGGCGCAGGGTTGTTTCGGCTGGGCGGGCTTATCGGTATACTGGCGCCCGCTCGCGAAACCGTGGCCGCGAGCGTTTCTAGCCACGATGAGGGTGTAAGGGTGAACTGGATAAACAAGATGCTGGTGGCGAATGCCGCCGCGCTGGCCCTGTGGGCGATGAGCGCTCAGGCTGCGACCAATGATGAGATTGCCGCACGCCTCAAGCCGGTTGGCGAAGTATGCGTGAGCGGCCAGGAATGCAAGGGCGTCGCCGCCGTTGCCGCGTCGGCTTCCGGCGGTGGCATGAGCCCCGATGACGTGATTGCCAAGCACTGCAATGCCTGCCATGGCGCTGGCGTGCTCGGTGCACCGAAGATCGGTGATGCCGCGGCCTGGAAAACCCGTGCCGACGAACAGGGTGGCCTCGACGGTCTGCTGGCCAAGGCCATCAGCGGGATCAACGCCATGCCGCCGAAAGGCACCTGCGCGACCTGCTCCGATGACGACCTGCGTGGCGCCATCAAGAAGATGTCCGGCCTCTGATCGCACGTCTTCGCTGAAAGAGCCGCCTCCGGGCGGCTTTTTCATGCCTGCGATTCGCCTCCCCCGGCGCCCGCGCGCCCGCGGGGATCAAAGCGGCATCCGGGCGGGTCCAAACTCCGACGCATTCGCCAAGGAGTCCGCCGGTGCCTTCCTGCACGCTGGAACAGGCCGTCGATGCCGTGCTGGCACGCATCGAGGGTCACATTCGCCTGGGCCTGCCGCTGGGGCTGGGCAAGCCGAATCGATTCGCCAATGCGCTCTACCAGCGCATCAAGCAAACGCCGCAGCGTGAGCTGACGATCTACACCGCATTGTCGCTGGGCCGCCCGCAGGCCCACAGCGAACTCGAGCAGCGGCTGCTCGGGCCGTTCGTCGAACGGGTGTTCGGCGATTATCCCGAGCTCGACTATCGCCTGGACCTGCAACGCGGCGAGCTGCCGGCGAACATCCACATCGAGGAGTTCTACCTGCAGCCCGGCAGCCTGCTGGACAGCCCGCAGGCACAGCGCGGCTACATCAGCCTGAACTACAGCCAGGTGGCGCGCGACCTCGACCGCAAGGGCATCAACCTGGTGGCGCAACTGGTGGCCCGCCGCCGCGACGATCCGGATTGCCTGAGCCTGTCCTGCAACCCGGACATCACCCTCGACCTGATGCCGCTGCTCAAGCGTCGCCGCGAGGCCGGCGAAACCCTGCTCAGCGTCGCCCAGGTGCATGCCGACCTGCCGTACATGCCCGGCGACGCCGAGTTGCCCGAGGACGAGTTCGACCTGCTGATCGAGCCGCCCGAGCTCGACACGCTGTTCTCCACGCCGAACATGCCGGTCAGCCTGCAGGACCACGCCATCGGCCTGCACGCCAGCACGCTGGTGCGCGACGGCGGCACACTGCAGATCGGCATCGGCGCCATGGGCGATGCGCTGAGTGCGGCGCTGCTGGCGCGCCAGGCCGACAACGCCGGCTACCGGGCGGTGCTCGAGGAGCTTCGCGTGCCGCAGGGCTGGGGCGAGCTGATCGAGCGCGAGGGTGGCCTGGCGCCGTTCGCCGAGGGCCTCTACGGCTGCAGCGAGATGTTCGTGCTCGGCATGCTGGCGCTGATGGAGGCCGGCGTGGTGCGCCGCCCCGTGTACGCCGACGCGCGCCTGCAACGGATGGCCAACCTCGGCGCGCTGGATGCCCACGGCAGGCCGCGCAGCCTGGGTACGCTGGTCGCCGCCGGGCTGCCGGCGCGGATCACGCCGCGCAGCCTGCTCTGGTTGCAGCGCCACGGCCTGCTCGACGGCGAGCTCCGTCTGGAGCGGGACGGCGTACGCCTGCCGGGCGGGCGGCTGGTCAGCGCCGATCTCAACGACCGTGCCAGCGAGCAGGCACTGAGCGAATACCTCGGGCAGGCTGCCGGCGTGCTGGTGCACGGTGGCTTCTTCCTCGGCCCGCAGGCTTTCTACGAGCGCCTGCGGCAGATGAGCCACGCGCAGCGCCAGCGGATCGGCATGACCGGCATCGGCTTCATCAACCGCCTGTATGGCGACGAGGAGCTCAAGCGCCTGCAGCGGCGCGATGCGCGCTTCATCAACAGCGCCTTCACCGTGACTCTGCTCGGCGCCGGCGTCGCCGACCAGTTGGAGGACGGCCGCGTGCTCAGCGGCGTTGGCGGGCAGTACGACTTCTTCGCCCAGGCCCACGAGCTGGAGGGCGCGCGCTCGATCCTGATGCTGCGCGCCTGGCGCGAGTCGGGCGGCGAGGCCAGCTCGAACATCGTCTGGCAGTACGGCCACACGACCATTCCGCGCCACCTGCGCGACATCGTCGTCACCGAGTACGGCATCGCCGACCTGCGCGGCAAGAACGACGAGGAGGTGATCAAGGCGCTGCTGCGCATCGCCGACTCACGGTTCCAGGACGCGCTGATCGAGCAGGCGCAGAAGGCCGGCAAGCTGTCGGCGGACTTCCAGCTGGACTGGGTCCACCGGCAGAACACGCCCTGGCGACTGCTCGACGTGCAGTCGCAGCATCCGCGGCTGTTCGCCGAATACCCGCTGGGTTGCGATTTCACGGCCGAGGAGCAGGCGCTGCTGCGCGCGCTGCGCTGGCTGAAGAGCAAGCTCAAGCTCAGCGAGATTCTCGAACTGGGCATGGCCACGCTGTTCGACCTGCCGGAGCCGGCCGCCTATGCCGCGCACCTTGAGCGCATGGGGCTGGAAAAACCCGAGGGCCTGCGCGAGCAGCTTTACCAGAAACTGGTGCTGGCCGGCCTGAAGGCCACCGCCCAACACTGAGGAGCGAGCGATGCCAAGCACCGCGCCGAGACCGGAGACCCTGCATTTCGCCAGCGATGGGCGCACGCCGAACAGCCCGTTGCCGGTGCTCATCTACCGTCGATTGCCGCTCGGTCAGGACGCGCTCGCCGAGCGTTTCGAGGGGCTGTTCGCCAGCCACCTGTGGCCGCCGCGCTGGCGCGCGAGCGTGTTCGACTATCAGCACTACCACGCCGACACCCACGAGGCGCTGGGTGTGGCGAGCGGCTGGGCGCGCCTGCTGCTGGGCGGCGAGTCGGGAACCGAGGTGGAGGTGCGCGCCGGCGATGCGCTGGTGCTGCCGGCCGGCACCGGGCATTGTCGGCTGCAGGCCAGCGAGGATTTCCTGGTGGTCGGCGCCTATCCACCGGAGTGCGACTTCGACCTGCAGCGCCCTGACGCGGCGACCCATGACGCCCACCGTGCGCGCATCGCCCGCGTCGCGCCGCCACTGACCGATCCGGTGGCCGGCAGTCAGGGGCTGCTGGTGGGGTTGTGGCGACCGCCGCACTGAGTCGGCCGTCGCCGCCGGTCAGTCGACGAAGGTGACCTTGCCGTCTTTCAGCGATTTCACCCGGGCCAGGGATTCGACGCGGTAGCCCTCGTTTTCCAGCAGGCTGCGGCCTTCCTGGAAGGACTTCTCGATGACGATGCCGAGCCCGGCGACGCTGGCGCCGGCCTGGCCGATCAGGTCGAGCAGGGCCTTGGCGGCGTGGCCGTTGGCGAGGAAGTCGTCGATTACCAGCACGTGGTCATTGGCGTGCAGGTGCTTGGCGGAGATGGCGATGGTGCTTTCGGTCTGCTTGGTGAAGGAGAACACCTTGGAGATGTACAGGTTATCCCGCAGGGTCAGCGACTGGTACTTGCGGGCGAAGATCACCGGCACGCCGAGCTCCAGGCCGGCCATCACCGCCGGCGCGATGCCCGAGGCCTCGATGGTGACGATCTTGGTGATGCCCTGATCGCGGAAGCGCTCGGCGAAGGCGTGGCCGATCTGCTGCATCAGCCGCGGATCGATCTGGTGGTTGAGGAAGGCGTCGACCTTCAGCACCTGCTCCGACAGCACGATGCCTTCGGTGCGAATTTTCTCTTTCAACAGTTCCACGAACGCGGCCCCCTGCGACCCCAAGGAAAGCCGCGCATTCTCCCGCAAAACGGCTCGGTATGCCCGTCAATTCCACCGGCCGCCGGGCGGAAACCTTGCAATAGGTCAAGCAGGCGTGTCGCGCCGCTGTTCTTCGTCTCTGGCTCGGTTAGAATCCGTTCACGCCCACGCGGATCGCCCCGATGAATCGTCCGTTGCACATCCTGCTCATGTTGCTGCTGCTCGCCACCACGGCGGGGCGCGGGATGGCGGCGGCGTCGATGATCGACTGCACGCAGATGCCGATGACCAGCCATGACGGCGGCCCGATGACGGCGTCGGCCCCTGCCGCGATGGATGCCTCCTGCGACGGTTCGTCGGCCGCGATGGACCACGACCTCGGGCTCTGCTGCCTGGCCTGCTTCGCCCTGCCGTTGCCGTCCAGCCTGATCCAGCCAGGCGCCGCGCCCGCGCACGCCGCGCCCCTGCTCGGCGATCCCGAGCGTTACCGCAGCATCATCCCCGATCCCTTGCGGCGCCCGCCGCGCTCCCTCGCCTGATCGCGCGTTTTCCTTCTCTTTCGACTTTCGCGGACAGCCGCCGTCGTCCTTGCACGACCGCGCCTGTTCCGCCCGATCAGGATTTCACAGATGAACGCATCCTTTCCGGCGCTTTCGCGGCGCCGTTTCGTCCAGGGCCTGGGCGCCGGTGGCGCATTGGCGCTCGCCGGCGGCTGGCCGCAGGGCGCGCTGGCGCAGGCCGTCGCGCCTTCGCCGCGGCAACTCTCGGGTAATCGCTTCGAGCTGGAGATCGCCGAGCAGGCGGTCAACTACACCGGCCGCGCGGCGCTCGCCACCACGGTGAACGGCTCGCTGCCGGCGCCGACCCTGCGCTGGCGGCAGGGCGAGGAGGTCAGCCTGCGGGTGACCAACCGCCTCGCCGTGCCCAGCTCGATCCACTGGCACGGCATCCTCCTGCCCGCCGACATGGACGGCGTGCCCGGCATCAGCTTCGCCGGCATCGCGCCGGGGGAAAGCTTCACCTACCGCTTCCGCGTGCTGCAGGCCGGCACCTACTGGTATCACGGCCACAGCGGCTTTCAGGAGCAGACCGGGCTCTACGGTGCGCTGCTGGTCGAGCCCGAACACGGCGAGCCGCAGGCGGTGGAGCGCGACTACACCCTGATGCTCAGCGACTGGACCGACGAGGACCCGATGCGCATCTTCGGCCGGCTGAAGGCGGACAGCGAATACTTCGCCCGCGCCAAGCCCAGCGTGGCGCAGTTCGCCCGCGACGTCGAAACCCTCGGCCTGGCCGCCGCCTGGGACAAGCGCGCTATGTGGAACCGCATGCGCATGGGCCCCACCGACCTGCAGGACGTGTCCGGCGCCACCTACACCTACCTGGTCAATGGCGCCACGCCGGCGGCCAACTGGACGGCCATCGCCGAGCCCGGCGAGCGGGTGCGCCTGCGCTTCATCAATGCCGGCACCTCGACCTACTTCGACGTGCGGATTCCCGGCCTGCCGCTGACGGTGGTCGCCACCGACGGCCAGGCGGTGGCCGAGGTGACGGTGGACGAGTTCCGCATCGCCCCCGGTGAGACCTACGACGTGCTGGTGCGCATGCCGGACGCGCAGGCCTACAGCATCTTCTGCCAGTCCATGGACCGCAGCGGCTACGCCCGCGCGACCCTGGCGCCGGTGGCCGGCATGCAGGCGGCGGTGCCGCGCCTCGATCCGCCGGTCTGGCTGGACATGCGCGACATGGGCCACGGCGAGGAAACCATGGCCGGCATGGAACACATGGCAATGTCGGGGATGGATCATGGATCGATGGCCGGGATGGATCACGCCGCCATGCCCGCCAGCGCGCCCTTGCCGACCTCGGCGCAGGTCGACATGCGCGTCGCCAATCCGTCCGACGTGCTGGATGATCCCGGCCCGCGGCTGCGCGGCAACGGCCGTCGCGTGCTGACCTACGCCGACCTGCGCACCCTGGGCGGCGGCCTCGACCCTCGACCGCCGGCGCGCGACCTCGTGCTGCGCCTGACCGGCAACATGCAGCGTTTCGTCTGGGGCTTCGACGGGCTGAAGTACAACGAGGCCGAGCCGATCCCCCTGCGTTACGGCGAACGCCTGCGCCTGCGGCTGATCAACGACACCATGATGAATCACCCGATCCACCTGCACGGGATGTTCTTCGAGGTGGAGAACGAGGCGAGCGGCGTGCTGCTGCGCAAGCACACCGTCAACGTCCAGCCGGGCAAGCAGGTGGCGCTGCTGGTCAGCGCCGATGCGCCCGGTGAATGGGCGTTCCATTGCCACCTGCTGTATCACATGGAAGCGGGCATGTTCCGCAAGGTGGTGGTCGCATGAGGCGTTTACTGATGATCGCCGCGCTGGCGCTCGCTCCGGCGCTGCAGGCCGAGGAAATGCCCGGCATGACGCACGACATGCATGGCATGGGGATGATGGACCACGGCATGCCGGCGCCGGCGGCCGATGCGGGAGACGCCAACCGCATCCTGCCGCGCGAAGAGCAGGCGCCGCCGATGCCGATGCCGGCCAGTCACGACCAGCACCGCCACGGCGAGTCGCTGGCCCATCAGGTGCTGTTCGAGCGGCTCGAATACCGCGACGGGCGCGATGACAACGGCCTGGCCTGGGACGCGGACGCCTGGTGGGGCGGCGATACCGACAAGCTCTGGCTGCAGAGCGAAGGTGAGCGTGCTGGCGGCGAGAGCGAAGGGCGCGCGGAGCTGCTCTGGTCGCATGCCGTCGCGGCCTTCTGGGACAGCCGCCTGGGTGTACGCCAGGACTTCGGCAGCGATCCCGACCGGCAATGGCTGGCCTTCGGCATCGCCGGCACCACGCCCTGGTGGTTCGAGGTGCAGGCCAGCGCCTACCTGGGGCCGAACGGCCGCAGTGCGGCGCGGCTGGAGGTCGAGCGCGAGCTGCAACTGAGCCAGAAGCTGGTGCTGGCGCCGCAGCTGGAGCTGGAAGCCTACGGCAAGGACGACCGCGCCAGGACGATCGGCAGCGGGCTCGCCGAGGGCCGTTTCGGGTTGCGGCTGCGCTACGAGGTCACGCCGCAGTTCGCGCCCTATGTCGGCCTCGAGTGGACCCGCCGCTTCGGCGAAACCGCGTCGCTCGGGGAGGATCGGGACGAGGCCCGCAGCGACTCGCGCCTGGTCGCCGGCCTGCGCTTCTGGTTCTGACGGAAAAGGGCTAAGCCCCGGTTGTGCGCCTCGGGAAACCGGGCGTCGCCGGGGTCTCCGCAGCGGTGCTCAGCGTGCCTTGCGGTACACGCAGGGCTGCCAGTAATCCTTGAGGATCAGGTTGAGCGGGCCGGACCAGCCGCGCTTGCGCAGCTCGGCGGAGATCAGCACGTTCATGATGCCGTGGCCGACGAGCATCACGCTGCCGTGGATCCTGGCCAGTTCGATGAGGCGGTCGGCGGCCATGCGGGCGCGCTTGCGCGACACCCGGATCGATTCGGTGTGCCGGGCGAAACCGAGGAACCAGGCGCCGCGGAACAGTATCCGCCAGACCTTCACCGGCAGCTTCGGCGCGTTCCAGTCGGGGTAGGGCAGGTGCGCTTCGGCGAACACCTCGTCAACCTCGTCGGTGCATCCGCCGGCGATGCGGGTGCGCGATTCCACGCAGCGCGAGATCGAACTGCAGGCGAACACCTCGGTGCGCTTCGCTTGGTCGATCAGCGATTGCGGCACTTCGGAGCACACCACCGGCGCGCGGTTGTAGCCTTCGATCCAGGTCTTCATTTCGCGGGGCGTACAGCGTTCGGCGCCGGAGTAGTTCGGGCGGCCGTGGCGCACCAGGGTGATCTGCATGATGGGCGAGGTCCCTCTGCGTGGTCGGGCGCTCGGGATGGCGCGCCTGTCCGGGTTCGATGCCCGGCGCAGGGCGAAAGTTGCGCGACCGGCGGTGATCGCCAGGCGAAACGGCGTTCCGGCGCAAAAAAAAGCCCCGCCGAAAAGGCGGGGCGTTCGTTCGTCGCGGGAGTCGGAATCAGCGGTTGCGCAGGGTTTCGCCGAGGAACCAGGCGCGCTCTTCGGCCTGGTCGATCCACTCTTCCAGCAGGCTGGTGGTGGCCACGTCGTTGGCGTCGCTGGTCAGCGTGTGGGTGCTGCGCATGTAGGCGGCCAGGGCCTGGTTGTCGGCGTGCAGCTCGCTGAGCATCTGCTCGGCGCTGAGGTTCTCCACTTCGCTGCTCTGCAGGCGCTTGCTGGCAACCACCTGCTCCACCGAGCGCAGGGTCGGCTGGCCGATCTTGCGTGCGCGTTCGGCGATCGGGTCGATGATGGCGAAGATCTGCGCGGCCTGGTCGTCCAGCAGTAGGTGGTACTCGCGGAAGTGCGGCCCGCTGACGTGCCAGTGGAAGTTCTTGGTCTTGAGGTACAGCGCGAATATGTCCGATACCAGCACGGTGAGGGCCTTGCCGATCTCGACGGCGTTGCCGATGCCGGCATCCGGGCCTTTCGCGGCCTCGTCGCGGACGCTGTTGACGGTTTTCAGTTCCTGCTTGGCGCTTGCAGTGGCCATGGTGCTCTCCTCGAAAAAGTAACGATGTCCGCGCGGTGGCGGCGTTGAAACCCTGGGTTCAACTAGACCACACCCGTGCTGTGGTTACTCATCACTTTTGTCGATGGCGCCAAGCAGCGTTATCTATGGAGCGTTAGCGCTTGAGCATCGAGCGCATCGCCGCCAGGGCGTCGTTGCCCCGCGCGGCCTTCACTTCCACCGGTGCGTCTTCCTGGCCTTCCCAGACCAGGTCCTCGGGCGGCAATTCGTCGAGGAACCGGCTCGGCGAGCACTCGATGATCTCGCCGTACTGCTTGCGCTTGGCGGCGAAGGTCATGGTCAGGTTGCGCTTGGCGCGGGTGATGCCGACGTACGCCAGGCGGCGCTCTTCCTCGATGGTGTCGGCCTCGATGCTGGAGCGGTGCGGAAGGATTTCCTCCTCCACGCCGAGGATGTACACCGAAGGAAACTCCAGCCCCTTGGACGCGTGGATCGTCATCATCTGCACGCCCTCGGCGCCTTCTTCCTCTTCCTGCTGGCGCTCGAGCATGTCGCGCAGGACCAGCTTGCCGATGGCCTCCTCGATGGTCATCTCGCCGTCTTCATCCTTCTCCAGCGTGTTCTTCAGCGCGTCGACGAGGAACCAGACGTTGCCCATGCGCGCCTCGGCGACCTTGTCGCTGGAGGCGTTCTGGCGCAGCCACTGCTCGTAGTCGATGTCCATCACCATGCTGCGCAGCGCGGCGATGGGGTCGTCCTGCGAGCACTGCTGGCGGAGCTTGTCCATGTAGCGCTTGAAGCGCGAGAGACGCTCGGTGTAGCGGCTGTCGAGGTGTTCGCCGAGGCCGATCTCGTCGCTGGCGGCGTACATGCTGATCTTGCGTTCGGTGGCGTAGTTGCCGAGCTTTTCCAGGGTGGTCGAGCCGATCTCGCGGCGCGGCACGTTGATTACCCGGAGGAAGGCGTTGTCATCGTCCGGATTGACCAGCAGGCGGAAGTAGCTCATCAGGTCCTTCACCTCCTGGCGGGCGAAGAAGCTGGTGCCGCCGGACAGGCGATAGGGAATCTGGTGGTGCTGCAGCTTCAGCTCCATCAGTTTCGCCTGGTAGTTGCCGCGGTAGAGGATGGCGAAATCGCTGTACGGGCGCTCGGTGCGCAGGTGCTCTGTGAGGATTTCCAGGGCCACGCGCTCGCACTCGGCGTCTTCGTTGCGGGTGCGGATCACGCGGATCTCGTCGCCCATGCCCATCTCGCTCCACAGCTGTTTCTCGAAGGCGTGGGGGTTATTGGCGATCAGGGTGTTGGCGCATTTGAGGATGCGGCTGGTGGAGCGGTAGTTCTGCTCCAGCATCACCACCTTCAGCGACGGGTAATCCTCTTTCAACAGCATCAGGTTTTCCGGGCGCGCGCCGCGCCAGGCATAGATCGACTGATCGTCGTCGCCGACCACGGTGATCTGGTTGCGCATGCCCACCAGCAGCTTCACCAGCAGGTACTGGCTAGAGTTGGTGTCCTGGTATTCGTCCACCAGCAGGTAGCGGATGCGGTTCTGCCACTTTTCCAGGACGTCCTTGTGCTCCTGGAACAGCTTCACCGGCAGCAGGATCAGGTCGTTGAAGTCCACCGCGTTGTACGCCTTGAGCGTGCGCTGGTAGTGCAGGTAGACGATGGCGGCGGTCTGTTCCTTGGGGTTGCGCGCGTTGGCCAGGGCTTCGTCGGGCAGGATCAGCTCGTTCTTCCAGCTGTCGATGAGGTTCTTGATCTCGTCGGCGCCGTCATCGCCGGCGTATTCCTTCTGCATGATGTCGGTGAGCAGCGCCTTGATGTCGCCGTCGTCGAAGATCGAGAAACCCGGCTTGTAGCCCAGTCGCGCGTACTCCTTGCGGATGATGTTCATGCCCAGATTGTGGAAGGTCGAGACCGTCAGGCCCTTGCCCTCGCTGCCGCGCAGCAGCGTGCCGACGCGCTCCTTCATCTCGCGCGCGGCCTTGTTGGTGAAGGTCATGGCGACGATGTGGCGGGCCTGGATGCCGCACTGCTGGATCAGGTAGGCGATCTTGCGGGTGATCACGCTGGTCTTGCCGGAACCGGCGCCGGCGAGCACCAGAAGTGGGCCGCCGACGTAGTTCACGGCTTCCTGCTGCCGGGGATTGAGTCGGGACATGGTCGTCGCGTTTCGCTCAGGAGAAGGGGCGGCATTCTAGCAGGCACTCGCCCCCAGGCTCGCGCCGTTGCGCTGATGGCAGCGTGCCACGGCTTGGTTATTTCGCCTGCTCCAGTAGGCTACGGGTGAATTGTCAAATGGCCGTCGACGATTTCGCGCCCGGCCGGGTCAGGGAAGACCGCCAGAACAACGACTCCCGAACAGTGCCAGGGTCGAGCCCCTCGCGCGGTGATGCGAGGCCGCGATCCGCAGCCTGGCCACCATCGTAGTGGTGAGGGAATACTCCGGCGAACACTGTCATGGCCTGGGGAGGTCGCGTGCCCGCGCTAGTGCAACCCTCGCGTTTGATTCTTCTTGGCGACGATCCGTCCTGGGTCGGGCTGCTGCGCGACCGGCTGACGACCCTCGACAATGCGCCGCAACTGGTCAGCGCGCCGTCCTGGGAAGGCGTGGCGGAACTGCTCGACGACGACTGCCTGCTGCTCTGCACGCCGGACCAGTTGCCGGCGGCCGGCGCCAGCACGGTGCCCATCGTGATGCTGCTGGAGGCGGAGCCGGAAAGCGTGCCGGCCAGCGTCAGCGACTGGCTGGTGTACGACGACACCAGCCCGGCGACCTTGCGGCGCTGCCTGCGTTATGTCGCCGAACGCAGCCTGCGCCGCCGTTACGGCGAGCTGGACCCGCTCACCGGCATCGCCAATCGCCAGGGCTTCCAGGCGCTGCTGAGTGCGCGGATGGCCGAGCATGAGGGGCGCGGTTTCGCCCTCGGGCACCTGGACCTGGACAACTTTCGCGCGGTCAACGACAGCCTCGGTTACGAGGCCGGCGACAGGCTGATCCTGCAAGTGGTCGCGCGGATGAAGGATCAGCTCGGCGAGGGCGACCGCCTGGCGCGCCTGGGCAGCGACGAATTCGCCCTGCTGATCGACACCTCCAACGACTTCCGCCGCGCCGAGCGGATCGCCACGCGGATCGTCGACGCACTCGAGGAACCCTACTGGCTGGAGGGCGAGAGCCTGCTGATCGGCTGCAGCCTGGGTTTGGCGCACGCTAATGGTGGCGCGATCGACCCGCTGATGTGGCACGCCCACATCGCCATGCAGCAGGCCAAGAATGCTCAGGGCTGCACCTTCCATCTCTACGACGAGCGGATCAACCACAGTGCCCGTACCCGCGCCCGGCTGGAAGGCGAATTGCGCCGGGCGCTGCGCCGCGACGAGCTGGTGCTGCACTACCAGCCGCGGCTTTGCCTGCAGTCCGGGCGCTTTCTCGGCGTCGAAGCGCTGGTGCGCTGGCAGCATCCGCGCCGGGGGCTGCTGGCGCCGAGCGAGTTCGTACCGCTGGCCGAGGAGAGCGGCTTGATTGTGCCGCTCGGTTACTGGGTCATCTCCCGCGCGCTGCGTGACATGCAGGACCTGCGTGCGCAGGGGATGCCGGCGCTGCACATGGCGGTCAACCTGTCGTTCCGCCAGTTCCAGGACAGCCAGTTGCTGCCGACCCTGAGCCGGCTCATCGAGGAAAATCAGGTGGACGCGCGCTGGCTGGAATTCGAGCTCACCGAGACGGCGGTGATGCGCCGCAGCGATCAGGTGCGCCAGACCATGCAGGCGCTGCGCAGGCTCGGCGTGCGCTTTTCCCTGGATGACTTCGGTACCGGCTTTTCCTCCTTCGTTCACCTCGACCGGCTGCCCATCGCGTTGCTGAAGATCGACAAGAGTTTCGTCGGCGGCATGAATGACAAGGCGGAAAGCTATCGGCTGGTACGGGCGATGATCGATCTGGCGCACAACCTCGGTCTGGACGTGGTCGCCGAGGGGGTGGAAAGCGCTGAGCAACTGGCGCTGCTGGCGCGCTTCGGCTGCGACCAGGTGCAGGGCTACCTGATCAGCCGGCCGCTGGCGCTGCAGCATCTTGTCCAGCTGCTCTCGAGCGGTCCGCGCCAGGCCAACCCGCAGCCGTCCTAGGCCAGGCCACTGGCGCGGTACTGCAAGGCTTCGGCGAGGTGCGCGCGGCCGAGGGTCGAGGCGTCTTCGAGGTCCGCCAGGGTTCTCGCCACCTTCAATACCCGGTGCGCCGCCCGCAGCGACAGGCCGAGACGCTCGCAGGCGGTTTCCAACCAGAGGCGGTCCTCCGCGCTCAGCAGGCAGTGTTCCCGCAGCCCCTGCAGGTCGAGGAACGCGTTGGCCATGCCCTGGCGCCGCAGTTGCCTCTGGCGCGCCGCGGCGACGATGGCTGCCGCCTCGTGGCTGCCCATGCCGTGTCGCGGGGCGGTATCCAGGGCCATCGGCTCGCGCAGCACGGCGACGTGCAGGTCGATGCGGTCGAGCAGCGGCCCGGACAGCTTGCCGCGATAGCGCTGGATCTGCTCGGAGGAGCAACGGCAACGTGCGCTGGGGTCGCCGAGGTAGCCGCACGGGCAGGGATTCATCGCCGCGACCAGCTGGAAGCGTGCAGGAAAACGCACCTTGTCGTTGGCCCGGGCAATGACGATTTCGCCACTTTCCAGGGGCTCCCGGAGGACTTCCAGGACCTTGCGGTCGAACTCCGGCAATTCGTCGAGAAACAGGACGCCCTGGTGAGCCAGGGTGATTTCGCCGGGGCGCGGGCGACTGCCGCCGCCGACCAGCGCCGGTGCCGAAGCGCTATGGTGCGGATGCCGAAACGGACGCTGCGGCCAGGCTTCCAGCGGCGTGTGGCTGGCCACGGAGTGGATGGCGGCGACTTCCAGCGCCTCGCGCTCGTCCAGCGCGGGCAGCAGTCCCGGTAAACGGCTGGCCAGCAGGGTCTTGCCGGTTCCCGGCGGGCCACTCAGCAGCAGGTTGTGCGATCCGGCCGCGGCGACCAGCAGCGCGCGCTTGGCGGCGATCTGCCCCTGTACGTCCGCAAGGTCGGGGTAGGGCTGCAGGCGGCGCAGCAGACCCTGCGCCTGGAACGGCGCCAGCGGAGTCTTCGCGCTGAAATGGGCGGCCAGTTCCAGCAGATGGTCGGCGGCGAAGACCACCAGCCCGGACGCCAGGCTGGCCTCCTCGGCGTTGGCCTTCGCCACGACCAGGGCGCGCCCGGCCGCGCGGGCGGCCAGTGCGGCGGGCAACACGCCCTGCACCGGCCGTACTGCGCCGGAAAGTGCCAGTTCGCCAAGACATTCGCAGTTGGCCAGGCTTTCTACCGGAAGTTGTCCGCTGGCGGCGAGAATACCTAGCGCGATGGCCAGGTCGAAGCGGCCGCCGTCCTTGGGCAGGTCGGCCGGAGCCAGGTTCAGGGTGATTCTGCGGGGTGGAAAGTCGAAGCCCGAGTTCAGGATGGCGCTGCGCACGCGGTCCTTGCTTTCCTTGACCGCGGTTTCCGGCAGGCCCACCAGCGCCAAGGACGGCAGGCCGTTCGCCAGATGAGCCTCGACGGTGACGGGCGGGGCTTCCACGCCGACCTGGGCGCGGCTGTGGACAATGGCCAGGGACATGCATCACTCCTTGATGACATGCCGCTCGCCGAGCGCGATTCACTCGGCGGCGGGAGGGGACTCTTTCGCCAAGCGTTCTTCGAGTTCGAGAACCTTACTTTCCAGGGCTTCGAGGCGAGCGCGGGTGCGTGCGAGCACAATCATCTGGCCGTCGAATTCGTCGCGGCTGACCAGATCGAGCTTGCTGAAGGTGCTTTGCAGCAACGCCTTGAGCTGCGATTCGAACTCTTCGCGCTGAACGGGGCGCTCGCCATTGAACAGTCGCGAAGCATGGGTGCTGAGGGCATCGAGCAGGGCTTTGGGCGGCAACATGGGCTTATTCCGGTGACAGTGGCGGCGGAGTCTATCATGGCGCCGGAAATTCCCGGCCTTGAGGCATAAGCGCACGTTTATCGCGCATGCTCTCTGCGGTGTGCGCTCTGTTTTGGTGCGCATTGACGATTTGGGCGACTCTATTGTCGACAGATCCGCCCGCGAGGCCCCAAAAACCGTCTATCGCCGTAGATGGCAAGCTTTCTGCTTAGCTGCCTGTGACGCGTGCACCGATGCAGTTCCGGTGCGTTAGGCGAAGCGGGGGAGAATGCTTCGTCGGGAACGGTAGGTTGATGTCGGCGCGGCCGAGCCAGGGCCGCGACGCGTTACAAAGCCAGACACTGCGCATAGACTTGGTTCAGGTCATCTGTTCCTGGGGCAAGTCATTTACACGGGAGATAGTTATGAAGCTAGTCACTGCCATCATCAAACCGTTCAAGCTGGACGACGTGCGCGAGTCGCTGTCGGAGATCGGCGTGCAGGGCATCACGGTCACTGAAGTCAAAGGCTTCGGTCGCCAGAAAGGTCACACCGAGCTGTATCGCGGCGCCGAATACGTCGTCGACTTTCTGCCCAAGGTGAAGATCGACGTAGCCATCGCTGACGATCAGCTGGACCGCGTCATCGAAGCCATCACCAAGGCCGCCAACACCGGCAAGATCGGCGATGGCAAGATTTTCGTGGTGAACCTCGAACAGGCTATCCGTATCCGTACCGGCGAGACCGGCACAGACGCGATTTAAGCCCCCGACCCCGACCCAGGAGATATACAGATGACTCTGCGTCAGTTCGCAGGGCTTGGAGCCCTTTTGTCCCTTTTCACCCCCGGTCTGGCCATGGCTCAGGAAGTTACCCTGAACTCTGGCGATACCGCCTGGATGCTGACTGCCACGGCTCTCGTGCTGTTCATGACCATCCCCGGCCTGGCGCTGTTCTACGGCGGCATGGTGCGTTCGAAAAACATTCTCTCGGTAATGATGCAGTGTTTCGCCATCACTGGCCTGATCAGCATCGTCTGGGTTGTTTACGGCTATAGCCTGGCGTTCGATACCACCGGTATGGAGCAGGGCGTCGTCAACTTCAACTCCTTCGTGGGTGGCCTGTCGCGCGTCTTCCTCAGCGGCCTGACCGTCGACAGCCTGACCTCGGCCTTCCCGGAAAGCGTGTTCATCACCTTCCAGATGACCTTCGCGATCATCACCCCGGCCCTCATCGTCGGCGCCTTCGCCGAGCGCATGAAATTCTCCGCCATGCTGATCTTCATGGTCGTGTGGTTCACCCTGGTGTACGCACCGATCGCCCACATGGTGTGGAGCGGCAACGGTGGTCTGCTGTGGGACTGGGGCGTGCTGGACTTCGCGGGCGGCACCGTAGTGCACATCAACGCCGGTATTGCGGGTCTGGTTGCCTGCATCGTGCTCGGCAAGCGTAAAGGCTACCCGTCCACTCCGATGGCACCGCACAACCTGGGCTACACCCTGGTCGGCGCCGCCATGCTCTGGATCGGCTGGTTCGGCTTCAACGCCGGCTCCGCTGTAGCTGCCAACGGCACCGCGGGCATGGCCATGCTGGTCACCCAGATCGCTACCGCCGCCGCTGCTCTGGGCTGGATGTTCGCCGAGTGGCTGACCCACGGTAAGCCGAGCGCCCTGGGCATCGCTTCCGGTGTGGTTGCCGGTCTGGTCGCCATCACCCCGGCCGCCGGCACCGTCGGCCCGATGGGAGCCCTGGTGATCGGTCTGGTCGCCGGCGTGATCTGCTTCTTCTGCGCCACCAGCCTGAAACGCAAACTGGGCTACGACGACTCCCTGGACGCCTTCGGCGTGCACGGCATCGGCGGCATCATCGGCGCTCTGCTGACCGGCGTCTTCGCCGCTCCGGCTCTGGGTGGCTTCGGCACCGTCGAAGACATCGCCGCTCAGCTGTTCATCCAGTTCAAAGGCGTTGCCTTCACCGTTGTCTACACCGGCATCGTGACCTTCGTGATCCTCAAGGTTCTCGATCTGGTTATCGGCCTGCGTGTCAGCGACGAGACCGAGACCGTTGGTCTCGACCTCGCCGAGCACAACGAGCGCGGCTACAACCTGTAATACGCTTGACGAAGCAAAGCCCGGTTCGCCGGGCTTTTTTTTGCCTGCGAAACGGCCACCGCCTTGCTATACAGAGATCGCAGCATGCGGTGAAGGTCGCCACCACCGGCTAAATTGAGGCCCTGGCTGGCCTTTGTTTTTTCCGGCGTCGCGCTAGAATGCGCCCGCCAAAAGGGGAGAACGCCAGATGTGGCTGCAGCGATCGATCACCTTGCGGGCGCGTCCGCGTGGTTTCCACCTGATAACCGACGAAGTGCTGAGCGTCCTGCCGGAACTGTCCCGTTATCGGGTTGGTCTGTTACACCTGTGGCTGCAGCACACGTCGGCATCGTTGAGCGTCAACGAGAATGCCGACGCTGCGGTGCGTCGCGACTTCGAGCGGTTCTTCAACCGTCTAGTGCCGCAGGGGGCCGACGGCTACGAACACGATTACGAAGGCCCCGACGATCTGCCGGCGCACTTCAAGGCGAGCCTGCTGGGCTGCCAGCTGAGTCTGCCGATAGCGTCGGGTGAGTTGGCGCTGGGGACCTGGCAAGGTGTCTACCTCGGTGAGCACCGCGACCAGGGCGGTGCACGGCGGTTGATCGCTACCCTGCATGGCGAAGTTTGCTGATTTTTTCCTGTCGCGCAGTGCAGCGGCGGGACCATAACAACCTGCTTATCGCGAGCGTGAGGTCGAACATGAGCGACGAAGAACTGGAACAGGACGAACTGGAAGGAACCGACGAGGACGAAGGCGAGGAGCTCGCCGCTGCCGAAGACGTCGATAGCGAAGACAGTGAGAGTGAGACCCCTGCCCCGGCCGGCAAGAAGGCCAAGGCAGCCGTCGAGCCCGAAGAGCTGCCCAGCGTCGAAGCCAAGCAGAAGGAGCGTGACGCCCTGGCCAGAGCGATGGAAGAGTTCCTCGCGCGCGGTGGCAAGGTGCAGGAAGTGGAGCCCAACGTGGTCGCCGATCCGCCCAAGAAGCCGGACAGCAAGTACGGCAGCCGCCCCATCTGAGCCTGTCCAGCCATGAAAAAGCCCGCCATGTCGCGGGCTTTTTCATGGCTGGCGTTCGGCTCAGTCGCGGTTCCAGGTGTCCAGCAGCTCCGGCAGCTCGGTCAGGCTGCGAATCTGCGCATCCGGGGCGCCCGGTTGTTCCCAGGCGTTGCCGAGCGGGTTGTACCAGACCGCGCGCATCCCGGCCGCCTGGGCACCGAGAATGTCGTCGCCGGGGTGGTCGCCAACATGCACGGCACGCTCAGCCTGGGCATCGGCGCGGCGAAGCGCTTCCTGGAACGGGTGCGGATCGGGCTTGCCGACGCCGAGCTCCTCGGCGCAGAGGGCGAAGCGAAAATAGTCGGCCAGGCCCAGGCGGCGGACATCGGCGTTGCCGTTGGTGATCACCGCCAGCGCATAGCGTCCTGCAAGTTGCTCCAGGGTGGCGATGGTGTCCGGAAAGAAGGTGATCTGGTGACGGGCATCGAGCATGGTCTGGAAGGCGCCCTCGGCGAGTTCGCGCGCCTCGCATTCGCCGTGACCCAGTTCCGCCAGCGCATGGAACAGCGTGCGCCGGCGCAGTTCGCTGAGGCGGTACCTGAGGCCGGGCTCGGCTTCCACCAGGCGCGAGCGGATGCCCCACAGATGATCGACCGGCAACGCGCCCAGGCGCGGCGCGTGGAGGTTGAGCCAGTCGCGCATGCTGCGCTCGGCGGCGACGATCACCGGGCGGTTATCCCACAGGGTGTCGTCGAGATCGAAGGTGACCAGTTGGATGCTCATTCGGGTTCGCTGCGCCTCTTCGCCCGCGGGTGGGCACTGTCATAGACCTTCGACAGGTGCTGGAAGTCCAGGTGCGTGTAGATCTGCGTGGTCGCGATGTCGGCGTGGCCGAGCAGCTCCTGCACCGCACGCAGGTCCTGCGAAGACTCCAGCATGTGGCTGGCGAACGAGTGGCGCAGCATGTGCGGATGCACGTGCTGACCCAGCTCGCGCACGCCGGCCAGATGCACGCGTTGGCGGATCGCGCGCGCGCCCAGGCGCTGTCCCTGGCGGCTGATGAATACCGCGCGGTCCGCCGGATTGGCCAGGGCGCGCAGGCCGAGCCAGGTGTCCAGCGCGTGACGCGCGTAGCGACCGACGGGCAGCTCGCGGACCTTGTTGCCCTTGCCGTGTACGCGGACCAGACCGGCCGACAGGTCGAGGCCGTCGAGGTCGAGGCCGGCCAGCTCCGACAGTCGCAGTCCGGATGAGTAGAACAGCTCGAGCATGGCGTGATCGCGGCGGGCGAGGAAGTCGTCCTCCACCGCGCCATCCAGCAACTGTTGGGCGCGATCGGCGTCCAGGGTGCGCGGCAGGCGCTTCTGCGCTTTCGGCGGGCTGAGGCCCGCGGCAGGGTCGTGGTTGGAGCGACCTTCGCGGATCAGATAGCGGTACAGCCCGCGGGTCGCCGAGAGCAGTCGTGCCAGGCTCGGGCTCGACTGTCCGTGCTGGTGCAGCTGGGCGATCAGGCGGCGCAGGCGGCGTGTATCCAGCGACTGCCAGTCGGGCAGTTGCTCTTCTTCAGCGAAGGCGAGCAGCTTGCCGAGGTCGCGGCGATAGCCTTCCAGCGTGTGTGGCGAGACCTGGCGTTCGCTGCGCAGGTGCTCCAGATAGGCGTCGAGGTCGTTCTGCATGGGGCTCCGGTCAGGCGTGTTCGCATCCAGCGGAGCGCCGCGCCGGGCGGTTCAGCGCACCGAGCGCAGCGGCGCCGAAAAACCCGGCAGCACGCGGGACAGCACTTCGCCCAGGTAGCTGAGGAACAGCGTGCCCAGCGAGCTCTTGTAGTGTTGGGGATCGGGGCTGCCGACCGCGAGCAGGCCGTGCAGGCCCTGATGGTTGAGTGCGACCACCGCGGCGGAGCCGACCTTCTCGCGGTCTTCGTCGCCGAAGAGGAAGGCCAGCTCGTGGCTGCGCAGCACGCCGCAGAGGGTCTTGCTGCCGCTGAGCAGGCCGCCGACCGCCTGGTGCGCTTCGGCGACGCTCACCGAGCGGCCAACGCCCAGCGGCGTTTCGCTGAACAGGATCAGGCTGACGAAGGGCACCTGGAACTCGTGACGCAGGCTGTCTTCGACGGCGCTGACCACTTCTTCCAGGCTGCCGGCATCGAGCAGGTCAAGCACCAGGCGGCGGGTCTTGTCGAACAGCCGGTCGTTGTCGCGGGCGACATCCATCAGCTGCGACAAACGATGGCGCATCTCGATGTTGCGCTCGCGCAGCAGCTTGACCTGGCGCTCCACCAGCGACACCGCCTCGCCCCGCGAATGCGGGATGCGCAGCTCCGGAATCAGCTCCTCGAAGTCGACGAAGAATTCCGGATGCTCGCGCAGGTAGGCGGCGACCGCGGCGGCGTCGAGTACAGGCGGCTCTTGGTTTTTCTCGCTCATCGCTGGCTCTTGTTCATAGACGGACCTGGCCTTCGTACACGCGTACGGCAGGGCCGGTCATGATAACCGGGTGACCGGGGCCTGCCCACTCGATGGCCAGGCGGCCGCCGGTGAGGTCCAGGTGCAGCGGCGAATCCATCCAGCCCTGCTGGATCGCGGCGACCGCGGCGGCGCAGGCGCCCGTTCCGCAGGCCTGGGTTTCGCCGACGCCACGTTCCCACACGCGCAGGCGGGCCAGTTTGCGGTCGAGCACCTGGAGGAAGCCGACGTTGACCCTCTGCGGGAAGCGCGGATGCTGTTCCAGCTTCGGCCCCAGCGTGTGCACCGGGGCGGCCTGCACATCATCGACGCGCAGGACGGCGTGCGGATTGCCCATGGACACCGCGGCCAGCTCGACACTTTCGCCGTCGACCTCGACCCGATAGCTCGGCGCCTGGCTTTCGGCCTGGAACGGAATCTCGCTCGGCAGCAGGCGCGGTGCGCCCATGTCGACGCTGATCTGGCCGTCGGCGCGCAGGGTCAGCTCGATGATGCCGCCCTTGGTCTCGACGCGAATCTCGCGCTTGCTGGTCAGGCGTTTGTCGATGACGAAGCGTGCGAAGCAGCGCGCGCCGTTGCCGCATTGCTCCACTTCGGTGCCGTCGGCGTTGAAGATGCGGTAGCGGAAGTCGACGTCCGGATTGCTGGGCGGTTCGACGATCAACAGCTGGTCGAAGCCGACGCCGGTGTGCCGATCACCCCACTGGCGGGCGTGTTTGGACTGGATGTGCGCGTGCTGGCTGACCAGGTCGAGGACCATGAAGTCGTTGCCCAGGCCGTGCATCTTGGTGAAGCGCAATAGCATGGTCGGGCCCTCAGACCGGTAGCAGGCTTTCGCCCGCGTAGAGTTCTTCGAGGGTTTCGCGGCGACGCACCTCGTAGGCCTGCTCGCCATCCACCAGCACCTCGGCGGCGCGGCCGCGGGTGTTGTAGTTGGAACTCATCACGAAACCGTAGGCCCCGGCCGAGCGGACGGCCAGCAGGTCGCCCTCTGCGAGTGCCAGTTCGCGGTCCTTGGCGAGGAAATCTCCGGTCTCGCAGATCGGGCCGACCAGGTCGTAGCGGCGCTTCTCGCCGTCGCGCTGCTGCACCGGCACCACGTCCATCCAGGCCTGGTACAGCGCCGGGCGGATCAGGTCGTTCATCGCCGCATCGACGATGGCGAAATCCTTGTGCTCGGTGTGCTTGAGGTATTCGACCTGGGTCAGCAGCACGCCGGCATTGGCGACGATCGAGCGGCCCGGCTCGAACACCAGGGTCAGCGCGCGGCCGGCGATGCGCTGGCGCACCGCGGCGATGTAGTCGCTGGCCAGCGGCGGGGTTTCGTCCTTGTAGCGCACGCCGAGGCCGCCGCCGAGGTCGAGGTGGCGGATCGCGATGCCGCGCTCGGCGAGGCGGTCGATCAGCGCCAGCAGGCGGTCGAGGGCATCGAGGAACGGCGGCAGGCTGGTCAGCTGCGAGCCGATGTGGCAGTCCACGCCGAGCACCTTGAGGTTCGGCAGGCTGGCGGCGCGTGCGTACACCGCCTCGGCGTCGGCGATGGCGATGCCGAACTTGTTTTCCTTGAGCCCGGTGGAAATGTACGGGTGGGTACCGGCGTCGACGTCGGGGTTCACCCGCAGCGAGATGGCGGCGCTCACGCCCTGTTCGGCGGCGACTTCCTGCAGGCGCTCCAACTCGTCGGTGGACTCGACGTTGAAGCAGTGCACGCCGACTTCCAGCGCGCGGCGCATGTCGTCGCGCGATTTGCCCACGCCGGAAAAGATCACCTTGCCGGCATCGCCGCCAGCGGCGAGTACACGCTCGAGTTCGCCGCTGGACACGATGTCGAAGCCGGCGCCCAGGCGCGCCAGCAGGTTGAGTACGCCCAGGTTAGAGTTCGCCTTGACCGCGAAGCAGACCAGGTGCGGAACACCGGCCAGCGCATCGGCGTAGGCGCGGTACTGCGCCTCGATATGGGCGCGCGAGTAGACGTAGGTCGGCGTGCCGAAGCGTTCGGCGATGGCGGACAGCGCCACGCCTTCCGCGAACAGCGAACCGTCGCGGTAGTTGAAGGATTCCATGATGCCTCCTCGGTGGAAGCGCCCGTTCCGCTGGCACTCGGTGCGGCGGCCGCGGGCGGCCTCGTCGAACCCGTTCCCGATCTGTTGCGGCGCGATAGCGGCCTTCGGAAGGCTCGGCTACGAAGCGCGGATTCCGCTGCCTTGGGCCTTGCGGGCCACTTCAGGGGGCGTCCGGCGCCGGCTCGCCAGATCGGGAGTCAGGTTCCTAGAATTCGAAACGATCTTTGCTGTTGGCGGCCTTTTCGTCGTCCGGATGGTACAACGGGCCTTTCTGGCCGCAGCCGGCGAGGGTGGCGCTGAGCACGACCAGCGCGAGGAAGGGAAGCAGCAGGCGCTTCATGGCGAAAATCCTTGTGAAAAGCGTGATTGCGCCGGAGTATACCGGCCGCCCGGCGCCTTGCCTATGCGCAGGACTCCCGTCCGGCGCGGCTTACGGCGGTTCTCGCGGGGCATTGGCGGAGGTCCGACGAATGGCCCCGCGATGGCTGCCGAAGGGCGGCAACGGCATCGCCCGGCCATCGTCGCGACTGGCGTGCCGGGAGATGATTGGCTACGACAAGACTGTTCCATTGACGAGGATTCACCCGATGAGCCTGAGCGAAGCCCGCTACCATGACCTGATCGACGCTGCCCAGCAGGAGATCGAGGACGTGTTCGACGACAGCGACCTGGACGTCGATCTGGAAAATTCCGCCGGGGTCCTCACGATCGGTTTCGAGAACGGTACGCAGGTGATCCTCAGTCGCCAGGAGCCGCTGCGCCAGCTGTGGGTCGCCGCACGTTCGGGCGGTTTCCATTTCGACTACGACGAGAAGAGCGCGCGCTGGATCTGCGACACCAGCGAAGAGCCGCTGGGCGAACTGATGGCGCGCGTGACCCGCGAACAGACCGGCAGCGACGTTGAGTTCGAGGAACTCTGAGCCGACGCCGGGCGCGGCGCCGGTGGCGTCGCCCTGCTGCCGGCGCTGCTGCCTCGACGCGCTGGACGTCTGCCTGGGCTGCGGCCGCAGCCTCGAGGAAATCCTTCAGTGGAGCGAGTCGGACGAGGCGCGTCGTCGTCAGATCGTCGATGCCGCCGCCGACCGTCTGCGCAACCGGCAGTCCTAACCTTTTCCCCTTCGCGCTCAGGGCGTGCCCAGCAGTGCCGTGTTCAGCGCCTCTTCCAGCTTGGCCTTGTAGCGCAGATAGTCGATGGTCTGCAGCTGGCCGTCGCGGGCCACCTGCGAGAGGTCCAGATCGGTCAGGTAGCAGCGATATCGCTCGTTTTCGCGACGCTGCTCGACAATGTGCCGGGCCACGGCGGCGAACAGGTCGGCGCCGTATTCCAGTTCGGAAAACTCCCGGTCATTGCAGTACAGGGTGACGTTCTCGCGCACGCTGTCCAGCGGCTCGACGATCGCCTGGACGTTGTAGAAAAACGGGTTGTCCGAACTCTGCGGCGCGGCGCGGCGCTCCAGGCGCTGGGCACGCAGGGGCGGCGCCGGCAGCACTTCGTAATAGCGGATATCCAGCGGCAGCGCCGGCAGCGCCGGCAGCTCGTCCAGCGGCTGCGACGCGTTGCGCCGGTAGAGCACCGACTGCAGGAAGCGCTGCAGCGGGTTGAGCAGGCTGTGTTCGTCGCGGAAGGGCAACTGCTGGCGCCACAGCGCATTGCGTTCGTCGAGCACGCTCAGCTCGGCGAAATCACCGGCCAGGCGGTAGAACACCTGGATGCAGTCGGCCTGCCCCAGCGGCAGGATCAGCGCCAGCTCGCTGCCCTCCAGCGCGTAGCGGTCCAGGTGCAGCGGGCTGAAATGGCCCAGCCCCGCGCCCAGGTGCTCGACCAGCGCCGGCAGGTCGGCGAGGGCTGCGTGACTGACGGCCTGGCCGGGATTCAGTTCGAGGAGGTGGTACTGCTGCTGGACCTGCACCAGGTAGCGGCTGTTGCGTTCGCCGTCGAGGTGGCCGAGCACGTCGTGGAACAGTTCCTCCACGCGCTGGGCGATCGCCGGCGCCCGGTTGCGGCAGAAGCAGCGCACCCGCAGGTCCGGCCGCGCGCGGCCCGCGGGCAGGCTGTCGAGGAAGCTGCGCAGGCAGTCGAGCAGCGCGAACGGGCCGTCGAAGCGGGTGACCAGCATCTCGTTCCAGCTGTTGAGGGTGACCTGGTCGAGGGTCAGCACCAGGTTCTCGCGCGCACCGGCATAGCCCAGCGCGTCGGTGCGCTCGGTGGTCAGGTGCACGTTGAGCTGGCTGTGCTGCCTGAGCGGGTCGACGCCGACGTTCACCAGCAGCAACACCTCGCTCGGCGCGCTGGCGCGCAGCAGGGCGCTTTCTCCGGCGGTCGGCAGCGGCAGCGGGAAGACCTGGCGCAGGCTGGTCAGCAGGTTGTTCAGTTCGAATTCGCTGAGGTCGGAGCTGCCGGCGTGCAGGGTAAGTCGCGTGCTGGCGTCGATGACGCCGTTGCGATGGCACCAGGCGAGCAGCCCGATCAGCTCGCGGGCGCGTTTGATCGGTGCGAAATCCTGCCATTCCTGGGCGTTCAGGTTGCCGCCGAACAGTGCCCACTGGCTTTCGCCGTTGTATTCGCCGAGCGAGGCATGCACCAGGGTCAGCGCGTCCTCGGCGAGGTCCGGGGCGATCCCCGGGTTGACGTTCTCGACCTTGCCGGCCTTGCGCTCGAAGGCGGCGTAGAGGCGCCGGCCGAGCACTCCGAGGTCGCGGCTGTTGAGCGAGCTGCCGACCTGCAGGTTGCGCGCGAACTGCGAGAGGAAGCGGTAGCTGTAGGTCAGCTCGTTGACCAGTGCGCGGCGTTCGGCGCTGACCTGGCGGACTTTCCACTGGCTGCGGCTGTCGAGCATCGCCAGTTGTCGCGACGGCCATTGCCACTCGTCGGCCAGACGCTCGAGGAGCAGGCGCTGCCAGCTTTTCGCCCGACCGCGCGCGGGTCGGCTGAGCTTCTTGTTGATCTTCAGGTAGAGGCTTCGGCGCACCAGCTCCAGGCGCTCCTGCTCGCCGCGTTCGCCGAGGTACTCCTCCAGTCGGCGCAGCACGACGATGTAGGGGTCGAGTTCGTCGAGGTCCAGCTGGTTGGCGAACACCGCGCGCTTGAAGCGCAGCGCCAGGCATTCGACCTGCGGGTGCTCGCTGGCGTAGACCTCGGTGAGCAACAGCTTGAGCACCGACTTATAGGGCGACTCGATGCCCTTGAACAACTGCCACATGCCGGCGCCGATGAATTCGCTGGGCGGAATCCGCGCCAGGTGGCCGAGGTCGAGCACCTCCTCGGCGCGGATGAAACGCTTCGACAGCAGCGTGTGTACGTACGCGGCATAGCGCTGCTCCTCGTACGCCGGCACCAGCCACCACACCGGCGTGCGTCCGCCGAGCCAGATGGCGGTGCGATAGAACTCGTCCAGCAGCAGGTAGTGCTGGGTGGTGCCGCAGTCGTCCGAGGTCAGCTTGCCTTCGCGCTCGCCGCTGGTGAAGCGCGAGGGGTCGATGAGGAAGAAGTGCGCCTCGGTGCCCTGGGTGGTGGCCCAGGCTTCGAGTTGATCGCACTTGCGCTGCAGCTCCGCGACTTCGGCGGCGCTCAGCTCGGGGGCGTGGCAGACCCAGATGTCCATGTCGCTCTGATCGGCCTGCGCGACGGTGCCCAGGCTGCCCATCAGGAACAGGCCGTGGATCGGTTGCCGGGGCTTGCCGGCGAGTGGGTTGCCGGTGCGCTCGCGGTAGGCGAAGGAACGGGTCAGGCGCTGCGCTTCGGCGAGGATCTGGTCGTCCGGCTGAAAGCCCGAAAGGCCCGCCGGGGTGGTGCCGGAGACGTAGCCCGGAAGCAGCGGGTGGTTGACGTGGAACAGCAGCGGCATCAGCCGCAGGACCAGTTGCTGGCGCGTGGAAAGCATCTGCATGGCGCGCTGCAGGCGACCGTCATTGACCTCCAGGTAGCGCGCGCGAAGCTGCTTGAGCACCTTGCGGTCGATACCCTCGTCGATGTCGGGGCGAATTTCGTGGCTGCGCGACATGGCGGGTCCGCGTCGAATGAGGGCGTCCAGCCTATCAGGAGCTGCGCCGGATGCTCAGTGTATCGGGCGTTTCGGGGCGTTCTTGAGGGGGAAACGCCGGCGCAGAGGCCGGCGAAGCGGGGCGGTCCGGCGTCAGGCCGTTTCGGGTTCGAAGGCCAGGATGGTCAGCAGCGATTGGGCATGCTCGGCGGCGTCGAGGCCGAGGCTGGTCAGGTAGCCGCCATCGGCGGCATCGACCAGGCCCTTGTCGTACAGCCGGCGAACGGCGGCGATGGCGGAAGGCGCGGCAGTGTGGTGGATCTTCAGTCCTTCCTGGGTGTTGGCCAGGTTGAACAGGGCGAGGATTTCGAGTTCTGCGATCAGCTCGGGCGTATAGGACATGGCAACTCCAGAGGTGTGAGCCCACCTACTTTGGGCGGGCATCAGCAGTGTAGCCGCGATCAGTCGGATGTTTCATGACGCCAGGCAGTCAGGATGCGCTCATAGCGTCCGTTTTCGTGAATGCGCTGCAGGCCCTCGTCGAAACGCCGCCGCAATTCGTCGGCCCCCGGGTAACGGCGGGAAAACGAGAGGCTCAGCTGCGGACGCAGAACGCTGGCGACCGCCACGAACTGGTCCTGCAGGGCCGGCGTCTCGCGAAACAGCGCTTCGCTGGTGCCTCTATAGGCCACGCAGTAGTCGACGCGCCCGCGCTGCAGCATCAGAAAACTGTTGAGATCGCGGCGCACCGGCACCCGCTTCAGGGTCGGGTGCTGATCGATGAGCGGCCCGTATTCGTAGCCGATCACCATCGCCACCTTCTTTCCCGCCAATTGCCCAAGGTCGTCCAGGGCCTCCGCCTGGTCGCGGCGCGCCCAGAGCATCAGCTCGGCACTGAAGAGGGGCTGGGACAGCTGGAACTCGGCGGCGATGCGCCGGTCCGGTGCGGTGTTGAAACAGCCGGCAAGGGTGCCCTGGCGGGCCAGCTGCATGCAGCGCGAGTAGGGATAGGCGACCAGTTCGACATCCGCGCCGACCGCCTCGAAGGCGGCCCGGACAATGTCCGCCGACATGCCGGTAATCTTCTCATCGCGCAGGGCGGTGTAGGGGTACCAATCGTCTTCGGCGCCGACCACGTAGTGTTCGGCCAGCGCTTGCGCACCAAGGAGTGCAGCGGCAAACAACAACAGCAAACGCGGTACGAGCATGAACGAACGGCCGGCAATGAGTCGACGGAAGGCAAGCAAGAGTCCAGCCAGCCGTGTTCAGTCGTCCTCGGGCAGCTCCGGGAGCGCGCGCAGGGCCTGCTCGTACCAGTCCATGTCGAAACCACGGTCGTCGCGCAGCATCGTGCGGATTTCCTGGGCCAGGACCTGGGCCATCAACGCGAGAACGTCTTCACGCTCGTAGCCGACCAGGGTCAGCTTGTTGAAGGTGGCCTGTGCCGCTGCCGGCTCGCCGGCTTCAAGCTGGTTCTCGATGGCTTCGATCAGCCGCGCTTCGGCGAATGCCTCGTCGTCGTTCTCGTTCATGCTGTTTTCCCGTGAATGAGGCGCCAGTCTGCCATGCGCGGGGCCTGCGCGGCAGAGGCGCGAGAACGAATCGCCCATGATGCCGCTCTATTGCTGGCGTCGAGCCGATGAAGAACCTGGAGTGTTCCCCGCATGATCACCTACTACCTGCCCAGCAGCGAGGGCCTGCGCGCCTGTCATCCCGACGACCTGGCCGAGCTTCCCGCGCAGGTGCTGTGGATCGACCTGCTGAACCCGACGCCAGCCGAGGAAAAGCTGGTGGAAAAGGCCCTCGGTGTGGGCGTGCCGACGCGCGAGGAAATGGCCGAGATCGAGGATTCCTCACGCTTCTACGAAGAGAACGGCGCGCTCTACATGACCACCAGCGTGGTCACCGGCATCACCGAGAAACATCCGCGTTCGGAGGAGTCGTCCTTCGTGCTGTCCGAGCGTTGGCTGGTGACCGTGCGCTACAGCGAGATGACCGCGTTCCGCACCTTCGTCAACAAGGCCGCGCGCCAGGTCGACTGCCACCAGAACAGCGACATGCTGTTCGCCTCGCTGCTGGACAGCATGGTCGACCGCATCGCCGACGTGCTCGAGGAACTCCAGGCGCAGCTCAACAGCCTGTCGCAGCACATCTTCAGCGAGACCCGCGAGCGCGCCCAGGAAAAGGCCGACCTGCAGCGGGTGATCAAGGACCTGGGGCGCTACAACTCGCTGCTGGCCAAGCTCAACGAAAGTCTCCTGAGCATCGGCCGGCAGATCACCTACGTGCGCCAGGCCGGCAATGGCTGGCTCAGCGAGGCGGCGCGGACCTGGCTGAAATCCAGCGAACGCGACGTGCGCTCGCTCAACGACTACCAGACCAAGATGTCCGGCGAGATCGTCTTCCTGCTCGACGTCACCCTCGGGCTGATCAACATCGAACAGAACAGCATCATCAAGGTTTTTTCCATCGCCGCCGTGCTGTTCCTCCCGCCGACGCTGGTCGGCACCGTGTACGGGATGAACTTCAAGGCGATACCGGAGCTGGACTGGACGCTGGGCTACCCGATGGCGCTAGGCATGATGGTCGGCTCGGCGCTGCTTTCCTATGCCCTGTTCAAGTACAAGGGCTGGCTGTGAGCATCGCTCAGGCGCTGGCGCTCACCGCGTTGCCCGTGGCGCTGCCGCCGGCTTCCTTGATCGCCTTCATCAGCATCGCGTAGGCCTGGGTCAGCGAGCTGTTCAGCGAGGCGACCTCGGTTTGGGCGGCCTGCAACGCCGCCTGACTGGCTTCGGAATCGGGGTTCGCGCTGGCGTCGCGGCTCGCCTGGTCCAGGCGCTTCTGGGCTTCCTTGAGCTGCTCCTGAAGCTTGGCGATCATTTCCTTGAGCTTGTCCACCGTGCTGTCGGAGCTGCCGCCGCTCGAGCCGCTGGCCTTGGCGGCGGTCGCCTGGTTGGGCTTGCCGATCGACAGCTTGCCGCTGGTCGCGGCGTCGCTGTTGGCGACGGCGCCGTTGGCACTGCTGGCGATACGCGTATGCGCGGCGAGGTTCTGGCTGATGCTGGTCATTACCGCCTTCCCTGAAGAGGTTTGCCAGGCTATCGGCCAGCGAACGCCCGGCTTGAGGGCGATGCGGGCCGCGAATGCGGCCCGGGGCGGCAGCTCAGCGTGTGGCGAGCAGTTGCTTGCCACGCAGCACGGCGGCGCGTACCTGCGCCGGCGCGGTTCCGCCGATGTGGTCGCGGGCGTTGACCGAGCCTTCCAGGGTCAGCACGGCGAACACGTCCTGCTCGATCTGGTCGCTGAAGCGACGCAGCTCGTCCAGGCTCATCTCGGCCAGGTCCTTGCCGGTCTCCACGCCGTACTTCACCGCATGGCCGACGATCTCGTGGCAGTCACGGAACGGCAGGCCCTTGCGCACCAGGTAGTCGGCGAGATCGGTGGCGGTGGAGAAACCGCGCAGCGCCGCTTCACGCATGATGGCGGTCTTTGGCTTGATCGCCGGGATCATGTCGGCGAAGGCGCGCAGCGAATCGCGCAGGGTGTCGGCGGCGTCGAACAGCGGTTCCTTGTCTTCCTGGTTGTCCTTGTTGTAGGCCAGCGGCTGGCCCTTCATCAGGGTCAGCAGGCCGGTCAGGGCGCCGAACACGCGGCCGGTCTTGCCGCGCACCAGCTCGGGCACGTCCGGGTTCTTCTTCTGCGGCATGATCGAGGAGCCGGTGCAGAAACGGTCGGGCAGGTCGATGAACTGGAACTGCGCGCTGGTCCAGAGCACCAGCTCTTCGGAGAAACGCGACAGGTGCATCATCGCCAGGGAGGCGGCGGCGCAGAATTCGATGGCGAAGTCACGGTCGGACACGCCGTCCAGGGAGTTGCCGCCGACCGCCTCGAAGCCGAGCAGGCGGCAGGTGGTTTCGCGCCGGATCGGATAGGTGGTGCCGGCCAGCGCGGCCGAGCCGAGCGGCATGCGGTTGGTGCGCTTGCGACAGTCGACCAGGCGCTCGTAGTCGCGCGACAGCATCTCGAACCAAGCCAGCAAATGGTGGCCGAAGGTCACCGGCTGGGCGGTCTGGAGGTGGGTGAAGCCGGGCATGATGGTTTCGGCTTCGCGCTCGGCCTGTTCCAGCAGTCCCTGTTGCAGGCGGGTGATCTCGGCCAGTATCAGGTCGATCTCGTCGCGCAGCCAGAGGCGGATGTCGGTGGCGACCTGGTCGTTGCGCGAGCGTCCGGTGTGCAGCTTCTTGCCGGTGATGCCGATGCGGTCGGTCAGGCGCGCTTCGATGTTCATGTGCACGTCTTCCAGGTCGACGCGCCACTCGAAGGTGCCGGCCTCGATCTCCGCCTGGATTTCCTTCAGACCGTTCTCGATCGCATCGCGCTCCTCGACGGTCAGTACGCCCGCCTCGGCGAGCATGGTGGCGTGGGCGATGGAACCCATGATGTCGTGCCGGTAGAGGCGCTTGTCGAACTCGACGGAGGCGGTGAAGCGGGCGACGAAGGCGTCGACGGGTTCGCTGAAGCGGCCGCCCCAGGACTGGTTGGTTTTTTCGGCACTCATGGACATTCTCTCGGCTAGGCGCGGGGCCGCGGCAGCGGCCTGAATCGTGCGGCGATGATAGCAAAAGCCGCCACCGGCTTCAGGCGCTGCTGTGGGCGGCAGGCTTTGCCTGTAGCCTGTGCCGATTATCAGAGGGGGAGACCTGCCGGGATGCGAGTCGACTGGCTGAACCGCGCCCGCACCACGGCGCCCATCGATGACTTCTTCGTGCCCGAGCTGTGCGAGCCCGAGGCGCTGCTGGCGCTTATCCTGCTCGCCGAGCTGCTGGTGCTGGTGCTGGTGCTCGCCGAACCGATGCTGCCGGGCTTCAACTGGGTGCGCCTGGCGCTGAGTTCGCTGTTCGTGCAATGGATCGTGCTGCTCTCCGCCGCCGTGCTCTGCCGCTTGCGCCCGCTCCTGGCGCGTCTGCGTGCGGCGCTGGCCGGCGCGGTGTGCTGCGCGATCGTGGTCGCGCTGACGCTGACCTGCACCGCGTTCGCCGATCATTTCAGCCTCGGCGGTCCGCTGCCGCGCAGCGGCGAGGTCAATCTCTACCTGCGCCACGGCCTGATCGGGCTGATCATGTCCGCGCTGCTGCTGCGCTACTTCTATCTGCAGAGCCAGTGGCGCCGCCAGGAGCAGGCCGAGCTGCGCGCGCGCATCGAGTCGCTGCAGGCGCGCATCCGCCCGCATTTCCTGTTCAACAGCCTGAACAGCATCGCCAGCCTGGTGGCGATCGATCCGTACAAGGCCGAGCAGGCGGTGCTCGATCTTTCCGATCTGTTTCGCGCCAGCCTGGCCAAACCCGGAACGCTGGTGTCGTGGAAGGACGAGCTCGAATTGGCGAAACGCTATCTGTCGATCGAACAATATCGACTTGGCGAGCGTCTACACCTTGAGTGGCAGGTGGAGGGGGTGCCGGACGATCTGCCGATTCCGCAGCTGACCTTGCAGCCGCTGCTGGAAAACGCACTGGTCTACGGTATCCAGCCACGCATCGAAGGCGGCCTTGTCTGTATCGAGGCGGAGTACGAGGCGGGAGTATTCACGTTGCGGGTCAGCAACCCTTATGAAGAAATTGCCGAAGCGAAACCGTCCAGGGGAACACGACAGGCGCTGGTGAACATTGAGGCGCGCATCACGGCACTTTTCGGGCCAAGAGCGAGTCTCAGCGTGGAGCGCCGTGATGGGCGGCATTTCACCTGTCTACGCTATCCTTGTGCAAGACTCACGCAGGAAGCCAGAGCAATATGAATGTCCTGATTGTCGACGACGAACCTCTCGCTCGTGAGCGCCTTAGCCGACTGGTGGGCGAACTTGATGGTTATCGTGTATTGGAGCCCTCGGCCAGCAACGGCGAAGAGGCGCTCGCCCTGATCGAAAGCCTGCGGCCCGACGTGGTCCTGCTCGACATCCGCATGCCCGGTCTGGATGGCTTGCAAGTGGCTGCCAAACTGTGCGAAAGCGATGCACCGCCGGCGGTGATCTTCTGTACCGCACACGATGAATTCGCCATCGACGCCTTCGAGGTCAGCGCGGTGGGTTACCTGGTCAAACCGGTACGCGCCGAGGCCCTCGCCGATGCACTGAAAAAGGCCGAGCGGCCCAACCGCGTGCAGCTCGCCGCGCTTACCCGGCCCTCGGTCGAGCACAGCGGCCCGCGCAGCCATATCAGCGCGCGCACCCGCAAGGGCATCGAGCTGATTCCGCTGGATCAGGTGGTGTTCTTCATCGCCGACCACAAGTACGTGACCCTGCGCCACGAGGGCGGCGAGGTGCTGCTGGACGAGCCGCTCAAGGCGCTGGAAGACGAGTTCGGCGATCGCTTCGTGCGTATCCACCGCAATGCGTTGGTCGCCCGCGAGCGCATCGAGCGCCTGCAACGCACGCCCCTCGGGCATTTCCAGCTGCACCTGAAGGGTCTCAACGGCGATGCGCTGACCGTGAGCCGGCGCCATGTCGCCGGTGTGCGCAAGTTGATGAACCACCTCTAGCTTCCACGCTTCGGCCCCGCTCCGCGGGGCCCACCCGGCACGCCGCAGTCCGACGCGCGCCCGGCCCTGAGCCGGGTCAGCGATTGCGACCGTCGCGGCCTGTTATCATTCGGCGCAGTTCATTCTCTGGAATTGCCCCGATGTCCCGCGAAATCCGCATCGCCACCCGCAAGAGCGCCCTGGCCCTTTGGCAGGCCGAATTCGTCAAGGAAAGCCTGGAAGCCGCCCACCCCGGCCTGACCGTCAGCCTGGTTCCGATGGTCAGCCGCGGCGACAAGCTGCTCGACGCCCCGTTGGCGAAAATCGGTGGCAAGGGGCTGTTCGTCAAGGAGCTGGAAACCGCGCTGCTGGAGGACGAAGCGGATATCGCGGTGCATTCGATGAAGGACGTGCCGATGGATTTCCCCACCGGGCTCGGCCTGTTCTGCATCTGTGAACGCGAAGACCCGCGTGACGCCTTCGTCTCCAACACCTACGACAGTCTCGAGTCGCTGCCGGCCGGCAGCATCGTCGGCACCTCCAGCCTGCGCCGGCAGGCGCAACTGCTGGCGCGGCGGCCGGACCTGACCATCCACTTCCTGCGCGGCAACGTGAACACGCGTCTGGCCAAGCTGGATGCCGGCGAATACGAGGCCATCATCCTCGCCGCCGCCGGGCTGATCCGTCTTGGTTTCGAGTCGCGCATCCGCGCCCGCATCAGTGTCGAGGACAGCCTTCCCGCCGGTGGCCAGGGCGCCGTAGGTATCGAATGTCGTACCGCCGACCTCGACCTGCACGCGCTGCTGGCGCCGTTGAACCACGCGCCGACCGCCGTGCGGGTCAACGCCGAGCGGGCGATGAACAAACACCTCAATGGCGGCTGCCAGGTGCCGATCGCCTGCTACGCCGAGCTGGAAGGCGAACAGCTGTGGCTGCGCGGCCTGGTCGGCCAGCCGGATGGCGGCCTGCTGCTGCGCGCCGAAGGCCGCGCGCCGGCGGGCGACGCCGAAGCGCTCGGCGTGCGGATCGCCGAGGCACTGCTGGCGCAGGGCGCGCAGGACATTCTCGCCGAGGTCTATGGCGAGGCCGGGCAGCCGTGAAATCCGGCTGGCGCCTGCTGCTCACCCGCCCGGCCGAGGACTGTGCCAGCAGCGCCGCGCAGCTCGCCGAGCATGGCGTGCATGCCAGCTGCATGCCCTTGCTGGAGATCCAGGCGCTGGAAGAAAGCGCCGAACAGCAGCGCCTGCTGCGTGACCTGAACCGCTATCACGCGGTGATCGTGATCAGCAAACCCGCCGCGCGCATCGGCCTCGCACGGCTGGCGAGCCACGGGACAGCGGTGCCGGAAAGTCTGCGCTGGTTCAGCGTCGGCGCCGCCACCGGAGCGTTGCTGCGCGACCACGGGCTCGACGCCTGCTGGCCGCAGACGGGCGATGACAGCGAGGCCCTGCTCGCCATGCCGCAGCTTGCCGAGGTGCTGGCGCAGGCCGAGCCGCGGATTCTGATCCTGCGCGGGGAGGGTGGCCGCGAACTGCTCGCCGAGCGGTTGCGTGAACGCGGCGCGCATGTCGACTACCTTCCTCTTTATCGCCGCGCCCTGCCGGAATACCCTGCGGGCGCCCTGCCCGAGCGGGTCAGATCGGAACGCTTGAACGGCCTGGTGGTCAGCAGTGGGCAGGGTTTGGAACATCTGCGCCTGCTGGCGGAGCAGGCCTGGCCGCTGCTGGCCGAGTTACCCTTGTTCGTACCGAGCCCGCGGGTCGCCGAGCTGGCCCGCGAGGCCGGTGCCCGAATCGTTGTGGATTGTCGCGGTGCCCAGGTCGCGGCGTTGCTGGCGGCGCTGGAGGACCGGCCCGCCCCCTGATGCAAAGGATGGATACGTGAGCGAAACCGACGCGAAGATCGCCGAAGCACAAGACCCCGTCACCCCCGTCGAAGTCGCTGCCGAGCCCAGGCGGCCGGGCAACGGCGTTGCCGTTCTGGCGCTGCTGGTGGGCATCGCCGCGCTGGCCATAGGCGGTTGGGCGAGCTGGCAGTCGCATACCCAGCAGCAGCTCGAACAACGCCGCCAGGCCGAGCAGGCGAGCCTCGCGAAGCAGGTCGACGAACGCCTGCAGCAGAACGGCCAGCAGGTCGAAGCTCGCTTGCAGGGCCTGCCCAGCGCGCAGAGCATCGACGAGCAGCGGCGCCTGCTGGTGACCCTGCAGGGCGACCAGCAGCAACTGGCGAAGACCATGACCAGCGTGCTCGGCGCCAGCCGCGAGAGCTGGCGTCTGGCGGAGGCGGAGCACCTGCTGCGCCTGGCGATCCTGCGTCTCACCGCGCTGCAGGACATCGCCAGCGCCACCGCCCTGGTCCAAGGTGCCGACGACATCCTGCGCGCGCAGGACGATCCGCTGGCCTTCGCCGCCCGCGGTGAGCTGATCAAGGCCCTGGAGACGCTTCGCGCGCTGCCGCAGCCCGACCGTAACGGCCTGTTCCTGCAGCTTTCGGCGTTGCGCAGCCAGGCCGATCAGTTGCAGACCCTCGCGCCGGAGTATGAGATCGACGAGACGGGCGCGGCGCCGGTCCCGACGGAGGCGCCCTGGTGGCAGCGCACCTGGGACAAGCTCTCCAAATACGTGCGCCTGGAGCTGCATGCCGACCAGGACATTCGTCCGCAACTGGCCGGGCAGAGCCTGGCCCAGGTGCGTCTGACCCTTTCCCTGGCGCTCGAACAGGCGCAGTGGGCGGCCTTGAACGCCCAGCCGGAAATCTACCGCGCCGCCCTGACGCAGGCGCAGGAACTGCTGAAAACCTATTTCGATGCGCAAAGCCACGAGGTCGGCGCCCTGGCATCGCGCCTGGCGCAGCTTGCCGAGCAACCGGTGAGCGTCGAGATTCCCGACCTGCGTCCGGCGCTGCTTGGCCTGCAGGCCTATCTGAAAGAACGCGAGGCGCCACGGCAGGACAAGCCCGCGGCCGATGAGGCCGAACAGCCGGCGGATGCCGTGGAGGCAGGCGAATGATCCGCGCATTGCTGGTGCTGCTGGTCGTCGCCGTCGCCGCCACGCTGCTCGGCCTGGCGATCTCCGAGAGCAGCGGCTACGTGCTGATCGCCTACCGCGGCTTTCGCTACGAATCCAGCCTGTGGGTCTTTCTCGCCCTGCTGGTGCTGCTCGGCCTGACGCTGTATCTGCTGCGCCTGGTGGCGCGCCTGCTGGTCGCCTCCAACGGCGCGCTCAACCCCTGGTCGAAGAAGCGCCGCAGCCTGCGCACCCGTCGCGCCGCCGAGCACGGGCTGCTGGATATGCTCGAGGGTCGCTGGGAACGCGCCCTGCGCCACCTCAAGCTGGCTGCCGAGAACGAGCCGCAGCCGCTGATGTACTACCTGGGAGCCGCCCGTGCAGCCAATCACCTGGGCCGGTACGAAGAGAGCGACAACCTGCTCGAGAGCGCCCTGCAGCGTCAGCCCAGGGCCGAACTGGCGGTGGCGCTGGCCCACGCCGAGCTGCAACGCGAGCGCGGCGACCTGGAAGGCGCGCGCGACACCCTGCAGGCCATGCACGAGCGTCATCCGGGGCATCACCAGGTGCTGCTGCAACTGCTCGCGGTGCATCGCCAGCGGGGCGAGTGGGCGGCGTGCCGCGCGCTGCTGCCGGAGCTGCGCAAGCACAAGCTGCTGGGCAACGGGGAACTGCTCGAGCTGGAGCGCGCCAGCTGGCGCGGGCGGCTCAGCCAGTCGACCGATCTGGCGACGTTGCAACAGGCCTGGCAGCACCTGCCCTCGGCGCAGAAACAGGACCCGGAGATGCTCTTCGCCTACGCCAGCCAGCTGCGTTACCTGGGCAGCGACGCCGACGCAGAGGAAGCGCTGCGCGGACCGTTGAAGAAGCATTACGACAGCCGCCTGATGGATTTCTACGGCGACCTGCAGGGGCGCGATCCGGCGGCTCAGCTAGAGGTCGCCGAGGGCTGGCTGAAGCAGCATCCCGAGGACCCGCTGTTGCTGCGCGCGCTGGCGCGGATCAGTCAGAACAGCGCGCTGTGGGGCAAGGCGCGGGACTACTACGAGGCGAGCCTCGGCTTCTCCCGCGATCCGCGCACCTGCGCCGAACTGGCGCGGTTGTTCACTCGCCTGGGCGAGCACGAACGCAGCAACCAGTTGTTCCAGGAAGGCCTCGGCCTGCTTCCGCGCAACCTGCCTGCAGCATTGCCCGCGACCTCCTGAGCAGGCCGCCGGCTGCCGGATGGCGCCGCGGCTTGAAAGGCCGGGGCGCTTTCCTCTACCGTAGCGGCCTTTCCCGTCAATCGGTGCCTTCATGTCTTCCCTGGCCAGTTCGCGTTCGCTGTTCCTGCTCGCCTTTGTTGCCTGCGTGCTCGTCATGGCCGGCGCGCTTTATCTGGAGCATGTGGTCGGTCTCGAGCCGTGCCCGCTGTGCATTCTCCAGCGCATCTGCGTGATCGCCTTCGGGCTGGTCTGCCTGGTTGCGGCCATCCACGGCCCGCGTCGTCGCGGTCGCCGGGTGTACTCGGTGTTCGCGCTGGTCGCCGCGATCGCGGGCGCCGTGGTCGCCGGACGCCAGGTCTGGCTGCAGAAGATTCCTGCCGACGAACTGCCCGCCTGCCTGCCAAGCCTCGACTATATGATGGAGGCGCTGCCGTTCCAGGACATCATCCGCCTGGTGCTACACGGGACCGCCGACTGCGCCGAAGTGAAGTGGACGCTGTTCGGCCTCAGCCTGCCGGAGTGGAGCATGCTGGCATTCGCCGGGCTGATCCTCTTCGCGCTGTTCCAGCTGCTACGCCGCGACTGAGCGACGAACCCGCACCGCGCGCACGCCCTGCCGGGAAGCGAAACGGCGAACGGGACGCGGGCCTTCCCCGGCGATGACGGAATCGAGGTAAACATCCCGTTCGATTTTTTCCGACCGGGCACCTTGATGGTCCATGGCCTGGGGCATACTCTGGTTTTTCACGCGGCCCGGAAGGCGTCATTCCCGGGTCTCTTCCCATGCGCATGCGCTGCCGACCAAGCACCACGTCGGGCGCCGAAGTACAGAAAACACCGATAAAGGGAAGCGAGGACATCATGCTCGAGAGCTGTCATAACGCCCAGGAGCGCTGGGGTGGCGTACACCAGATGATCGACCGCTGGCTGCAGGAGCGCCATCAGCTGATCAGCGCCTATTACGCCTTCGAGGCCGAGCCGGACGGCCTGGCCGTGACTCCCGAGGCCTTGCAGGCCTTTTGCGAATTGCTGCTCGACTACGTGTCGGCCGGGCATTTCGAAATCTACGAACAACTGCTCGGCGAAGGGCGCGCGTTCAACGAGAGCCGCGGGCTGGAACTGGCCAAGCGGATATTCCCGCGCATCGAGGCGATCACCGAAGTCGCGCTGCGCTTCAACGACCGCTGCGCCAAGGGCGATTGCGCTGCCAGCAAGGACCTGCTGGACGAACTGAAGCACCTGGGTCAGCTGCTCCACGAGCGTTTCGAGCTCGAAGACTGCCTCATCGAAGTCCTCCACACCGCCCACCAGCAAACCGCCGCGGCGGTCTGACCCGTGTCGCACGAAGCCGCCCGGCACGGGTGGCTTCAGGTGCAGGACGCTGCTGCTTGATCCTCTCCGGGCCTCAATCGCAGGCTCCCGAACTCCCGTAACGACGCTGTCACATTCCTGTCATTGGCGGGCCTTCCCTCGGACGACTACTATGGGCCAGTCAAATTGCCCAGGAGCCCTCCATGTCGGCGAAAAAAAGCAAGAAAGCGGTGCCCACGCCGCTGCATCTGTTGCAACAACTTTCCCAAAGCCTGCTGGAACACCTCGACAACGCCTGCACCCAGGCGCAGGCGGATGCCGAGAAGCTGCTCGCCAAGCTGGAGAAGCAGCGCAGCAAGGCCCAGGACAAACTGCATGGCGCGCACAGCAAGCTGCAGCTCGCTGCCGCGGCGGGCAAAGCCAAGGCGCAGTCCAAAGCTCGCAAGGTCATCGACGAGCTGGAAGGCTTGCTCTCCGCGCTGGAGTCCCGCCAGGCCGAGACGCGCGTCTACATCGTCCAGCTGAAGAAGGATGCCCAGCAGAGCCTGAAACTTGCGCAAGGCGTCGAGAAGGTGAAGGACGCCGCGGACAAGGCACTCGATGCCCGCACCCTCGTGCCTGCGGTGAAAACCGCGAGCAAGCCGGCCGTCAGCCGCGTGGTCAAGCCTGCGACGAAGCCGGCCCAGCCGCGCACCCGAGCCGCTGCCAAGCCCGTTGCCAAGCCGGCCGCGGCGAAAGCCGCAGCGGCCAAACCCGCTGCGACCTCAGCTGCCGTCAAGCCCGCCGCGAGCGCGAAGCCGGCCGCCAAACCCGCCAGCAAGACGCCCGCCGCTCCGGCGAAGGCCGCCAGCACCGCCAAGCCGGCACGCCCGGCCGTCAAGCGCGTCGCCAAGCCGGCGGCCAAGCCTGTCGCGGCGAAACCCGCTGCTCCGGCCGCGGTTGCCGCGGTCTCCAGCGCGGCTCCGGCGACCCCGGGCGATACGCTCTGAGGCACTGAAAGGCGCCACCGGCCTTTCGCGACGCCATGAAAAAGCCAGGCTTTCGAGCCTGGCTTTTTCGTTTGCGCCGTAGCGGCGATCGGCTCTAGTCCGCCGGCAGCAGGTGCAGGGTGCCCTCGGCGTGCGCCGCGACATCCTCCTCGCTCATGCGCATCGGCTGGTAGCGTCCGGCGATGTAGTCATGCGCCTGGTCGGCGTTATGGCGATCGAAGAGAACGCCGCTCTGCCCGACCGGGTTGATGCCGAGGCTGTGCAGCGGATCGTCGAAATCCACCAGGCGGCGCGTCGAAGGGCCGTAGGTGACCGGCCAGGGCGCCGGGCCGATGCGCTGGGACAGGTTGTTGGGCAGTTCGTGGCCGCCGGGCGCGGCGAAGGGGCCGACGTTGAACAGGCGATCCAGCGGTTTCTGCTGGCCCAGCGCATGGGCGTGGGTGACCTGGTGCAGCGTGCCCCAGGCCCAGCCCTGCGGGTCCTTGCCGAAGTGCTCGCGCAGGTGCGCGAGGGTGGCCTGCCAGGCCTTGCCCAGTATCACGGCGCGGTTTTCCGTCTCGCCCGTGGTGCGGTCGTCCCACCACGGCGAGCGGGCATCGGCCACCAGCCGCGGCAGCGCATGGTCGAGGACCCGGGTGCTCAGCAGGGTGTCGAAGTAGTCCGCACCCAGTTCGTCGGCCATCGCGGCACGGGCGATCTCGTAGAGCAACTGGTTGAACAGGCTGGCCTCCACCGAGTCGAGGCTGTGTTCTCCGTCCCAGGCGGCGAGGCGTTCGAGCAGCGCACGGTCTTCGCCGTCGCCGGCCTGGCTGCGCAGCTCGTCGAGGATCGGCAACAGCATGCGTTTGTAGTAGTCGGTCTTCGCCTCCAGTTGCAGCGCCTGACTGTTGTTGCGGTCCCATTTCACCGTGGCGTCGGCCAGTTGCCGGTCGAGCTCGCGGCCACGGTCGGGCAGGTTGTAGTGGCCGGGAATCTCGATGCCGGTCGGCGAGACCGGCTGGAAATTGGCCGAGACGATGTAGCCCCGCGCCGGGTTCTCTTCCTGCGGGTTGGTGCTGAACGGGTAGAAGCCGGGCTTCTCCGCTTCGCCGCGGCGCGCATCGAGGATGAACAGCGGATTGACCCCCTCGGGGCGCTTGACCAGCTTCGCCGCCGCCCACCAGGCGATGTCGCCGTGGGCGTTGGCGTAGACCAGGTTGAGGCCGGGTGCGTGGATCTTCTCGGCGGCGGCGCGCGCCTGCTCCAGGCTGTCTGCGTCGCGCAGGCCGTAGAAGGCGTCGATCAGCGGGTTCTCGGTTTCGAGGAAGGCCCACCACATGGCGATCGGCGTCTTGCCTGCGGCCTTGCCCAGGGCATCGGTGATGATCGGCCCGTGCGGCGAACGGCGCAGGATCAGGGCGACCGGCTCGGCGCCCTTCACCCGGATGGTCTGCTCGGTCTTTTCCATCGTCACCCAGCGGCCCTGGTAGCGAACCTGCTCGGGGTCGTCCGGGTTGACCTCTTCGGCGATCAGGTCGAGGTCGGCGTTCTGGAACATGGTCAGGCTCCAGGCATGCCCGGCGTTGTGGCCGAGCATGGCGAACGGCGTCAGCGCCTGGTAGTGGCCGTATAGCTCGCTGCCCGGCATCTGCGTGTGCGCCTCGTACCACACCGCCGGATTGGAAAAGCGGATGTGCGGATCACCGGCCAACAGCGCCTTGCCGCTGGCGGTGCGCGCGCCGGAGACCACCCAGGCGTTGCTGCCCTCGAACTGCGGCAGACCGGCATCTTCCAGCCCGTCCGCGCTCAGCTGGGCGATACGGCCCAGATCCTTCCAGTCGCCGGCGGCCAGGGCTGGCCCGGCGAGCACGCCCTGCGGCTGCCAGTCGATGTCGAAGGCGCGCAGGTAGTCGGCGCCCAACTGGTCGCGGATGAAGGTCAGCAGCGGATTGGTGCGCAGGGATACGGCGAAGCTGTACGCGGTGTAGCCGTTGATGGCGAAGGTGTCGGCCGCGGTGAAAGGCCGTTTGCGGATGCCCAGCAGATCGAACTCCAGCGGAGCCGGATGGCTGTCCTGGAACTGGTTGACGCCGGCCAGGTAGGCCTCCAGCGCTTTCCATGGCTTGCCGTTGCGGTCGACGCGTGCGGCGTAGGCCTCGGCATGTTCGCCCAGGCGCAGGGTGCGGAACAGGCGGTCGGTCTCGACCAGTTTGGCGCCGAAGATTTCCGCCAGCTCGCCGCGTGCCAGGCGGCGCATCAGTTCCATCTGGAACAGCCGGTCCTGGGCGTGGGCGTAGCCGAGCGCGCGGTACAGGTCGGCTTCGGTCTGCGCGCGGATGTGCGGCACGCCGCGGTCGTCGTAACGGATATCGACGGGCTTTTCGAGGCCGGCCAGGTGCCGTTCGCCGGAGCGCGTCGGTTGTTTGCCGTGGAAGTACCAGGCGCCGCCGCCGGCCACGACGGCGAGCAGCAGGACGAGCAGCGTGAGCACGCGTTTCATCGGTGTTCCTTGTTGTTATGGGCTGATCCGTTGCGCATTCTGCCGTGCGCGGAGGGCGGCGGGGTGGCGCCCTCCCGTGCAAATACCGGGCGATCAGTCTGCCGTATCGTTCCACGGACAGTAGCAGCCGACGGCGAGGGTGTTGGTGGCGCTCACCGTGCGGCCCTCGGCCAGGGCCTCCAGCACCGGCTCGATGAAGCTGTTGCCCGAGGTGCAGCTGGCACCCTCGCTGTAGGGGCCGAAATAGACCAGTCGCCCGTCTGCATCCCAGATACCCACGGCCGGGCTCGCCGGAAGGTCTTCCGAACCGGGCAACTGCTCCAGCGGCTGCAGGGCCTCCAGCGTTTTCGGCAGATGCCCCGCGCTGCCGGGCTTCTGCACCGCGTAGAAGCTCACGCCGCGGCTGGCGAAACGCTCGATCAGCTCCGCGAGGTGCTGCTGATTGCCCACATTGCACGGGCAGGCCGGGTCCCAGAAGTGCACCAGGCGCACCGGCCCCGGCCCGGCGAGGCGCGCGGGCAGTTGCAGGCTGCCACCGTCGAACAGCGTGGTGCGGTTGTCGAACGCGCGGATGTAGCGCGCCTGGTACCACCAGATGGCGAATAGCAGGGCGATCAACCAGATCAGGCCGAAGAGGCTGGCGAGAACGATTTTGCGGCGCGGCGACATGGGCATACGGCGGTTTCCGAGGGTGGCATAGCTTGCCATGCCGGCAGCGCGGGTAGAATGTCGAACGTCAAGCGAGTCCCCGGAGTACCCATGTCGTCGCCTCCCTTCCAGCCCGATAGCCTGCGCCTGGCGCTCAGGCGCCTGTCCGCCGACGAGGAGGATGCGCCGCAGGTGCTCGGCTACCGCCACTACTACGGGCTGGACCCGGTGGCGCGGCATCCGCAGGTGCGCAGCCGGCTCGGCTGCTTCCAGGCCGGCGACTACCAGATCGTCGTGCAGGCCTGGTTGCCACCCAAGCCGGTCGCCAGCCTGCTGCTGCTGCACGGTTACTACGATCACATGGGGCTGTATCGCCACGTGATCGACTGGGCGTTGCGAATGAACTACGCGGTGCTCGCCTGCGACCTGCCGGGCCACGGGCTGTCCAGCGGCGAGCGTGCGAGCATCGGCGATTTCGCCGAGTACCAGACCGTGCTGCAGGGGCTGATCGCCGAAGCGGCGACGCTGGATCTGCCGCAACCCTGGCACCTGTGCGGGCAGAGCACCGGCGGGGCGATCCTGCTCGATCACCTGCTGCTCGGCGAGCCGGCGGCGCAGCTCGGTGAAACCATCCTCCTGGCGCCGCTGGTGCGGCCGCGTTCGTGGGGCTGGTCGCAGCTGAGCTATCGGCTGCTCAAGCCCTTCGTCGAATCCATCCCGCGGCGCTTCAGCGTCAACTCCGGCGATGCGGAGTTCATCGATTTCGTCCATCGCCTCGACCCGCTGCAGCCGCGAACCTTGCCCACCGCCTGGGTCGGCGCGCTGTCACGCTGGGTGCCGAAGATCGAGGGCGCGCCGCGCAGCCGGCGCAGCCCGCTGATCGTCCAGGGCGACGCCGACCTGACCGTCGACTGGCGGCACAACCTTGAGGTGCTGGAAGACAAGTTCGCCACGCCGCAGGTGCTGATGCTGGCGGACGCCAAGCATCATCTGGCCAACGAGAGGGAAGCGCTGCGCGAGCGCTATTTCGAGTTTCTCAGCCAGCGTCTTGAAGGCTGAGCGGGGCGTCGCCGCCGTACCGCGCGTGGCGGTGCGGCGCGGGCGAATCAGATGCCCTGCGAGGTCGACGGGTTCGCCGCCAGGCCGGCGCGCAGGGCGGCCAAGGCGGCTTGGTAATACTGCTTGCCGTCGGGCGACTCGGCGAAGGTGACGTACTCCTCCAGTTCCGGGTCGGACAGTTCGCTGTAGACGTGCAGCAGCGTGTTGTCGATGTTGCCCTCGATCTGCTGCTTCATCCGCTGCCGCTGGCCATCGAGCATGCCCTGCGCCTGACCGCCGCCGAGCAGGCCGGGGATCATCTGGCTGAGGCTGTCGGCCGCGACGCCGGCCAGTGCCAGGCTGACCTCCGCGGCGGCGTCGCCAATCGGGATCGCCTGCGCCAGGTGCCGTACCAGCAGTCGGCGGGTGGCGCTGGCCTCGATCGGCGGCAGGCCGTTGGCGTGGCGGGCGAGTTGGTCGCTGCGGGTGGCGAGCTGCTCGGCGGCGACGATCTTGCGCCCCAGCGGCGCCTGGAAGAACGCCAGCGCGGGTTGCGGCTGGGGAAGGTTCTGACGCAGCGCACCGGTCGCCCGCTGGTCCATCGCCTGCGGCGCGAAGCGCCGATTGCTGTTCTCCACCAGGGTCTGGTAGACCGCCGGCGGCAGGGTGCTGCGGTAGCGCTGCTGGGCGGCGCCCAGGGCATCGCTGAAGTGCGCGCGTTGCTGCGGCCAGCCGGCGGCCTGGTAAAGGTCGCTGTATGCGTCGGCGCGGGCACCGAGGCTGAGGAAGACGAGAATCAGGCTGAGAAAGACGCGCATGGAAGCTCCTGTGGGCAGGGGACGTATTGTCGGGGGCGGTGGCCGGCATTGTCGAGCTCGCGGGAGATGATCTGCGACGGTTGCGCGTCGATCCGGCCTGCTAGAATGCCGCGCATGTCGACCCCCCCGAACCTACCGTCGTTGCAGGCGCTGATCGATGACCTTGCCGTGCAGGGTTGGTCGCAGCAGCCTGCCTTTCTCCCGCAGTCTCTGACCGCCGAACTGGCGCAAGAGTGCCGCTCCCGTGCGGCCGCCGGAGAACTGGCCCCGGCGGCGATCGGCCGGGCTGCCGGGCAGGCGATCGTCGAGGGCATCCGGGGCGACCGGATTCTATGGATCGAGGACGGGCAGTCGGCCGCCTGCGACCAGTTCCTGAGCGCCATGGAAGGCCTGCGCCAGGCGCTCAACCGCCAGCTGTTCCTCGGCCTCGAAGAGCTGGAATGCCACTTCGCCTTCTACGCGCCCGGCGCCTACTACCTGCGCCACTTCGATCGTTTCCGCGACGACGACCTGCGCACCATTACCGTGGTCCTCTACCTCAATCCGGAGTGGCTGCCGGAGCAGGGTGGCGCACTGCGCTTGTACCTGGACGAGTCGCGCAGCCTCGACGTGCTGCCCGAGGCCGGCACCCTGGCTTGCTTCGTCTCCGCGGAGTTCGCCCACGAAGTGCTGCCGGCCACCCGGGATCGCCTGTCGCTGACCGGCTGGTTCCGCCGGCGCAGCGACAACGTCCTCTGATTCCATGGAAAAGCTCCTCGTCAGCCGCTGCCTGCTTGGCCAGCGCGTGCGCTATGACGGCGGCGCCCATGGGCCGTTCTCGCCGTTGCAGCAGTGGCAGGCCGAGGGCCGCGTGGTCGCCGTCTGCCCGGAAGTCGCCGGGGGCCTGCCGACGCCGCGCCCGCCCGCGGAGATCCCCGGCGGGTGCGGCGCCGAGGTACTCGACGGGCGTCTGCCGGTGCTCACCGTCGACGGCGCTGATGTCACTGCGGCCTTCGTCCGTGGCGCCGAGGTCGCCCTAGCCCTGGTCCGCCAGCACGGCATCCGCCTGGCCGTGCTGAAGGCGCGCAGCCCGTCCTGCGGCAACCTGCAGAACTACGACGGCAGCTTCTCCGGCACTCTGGTCGAGGGCGAAGGCGTGACCGCCGCGCTGCTGCGCCAGGCCGGTGTGCGGGTGTTCCATGAGGGGCAGCTCGCCGAGGTGGCGCAGGTGCTGGCGGAGCTGGAAGGGCGCGGCTGACGGTTTCGCCCGCATGAAAAAGGGAGGCCGAGGCCTCCCTTTTCATTGCCACGCCGCGCTTAGAACAGCACGCGGGTACGGATGGTGCCGTTGATCAGGTGCAGCTTCTCCAGCGCCAGGTCCGAGTAGGTGGCATCGACGTCGATGACCACGTAGCCGACCTTGTCGTTGGTCTGCAGGAACTGGCCGGAAATGTTGATGCCGTTGTCGGCGAAGACCTTGTTGATCTCGCTCATCACGCCCGGAATGTTCTGGTGGATGTGCAGCAGGCGGTGCTTGCCCGGGTGCGCCGGCAGGGCGACTTCGGGGAAGTTGACCGAGGACACCGAGGTGCCGTTGTCGCTGTATTTGACCAGCTTCTCGGCGACTTCCAGGCCGATGTTGGCCTGCGCCTCGGCGGTGGAGCCGCCGATGTGCGGGGTCAGGATCACGCGATCCAGGCCGCGCAACGGGCTGACGAACTCTTCGTCGTTGGAGCGTGGCTCCACCGGGAACACGTCGATGGCCGCACCGATCAGGTGTTCGTCCTTGATCGCTTCGGCCAGCGCGTCGAGTTCGACCACGGTGCCGCGGGCGGCGTTGATCAGGATGCCGCCCTTCTTGATCGCACGGATCTCGCGCTCGCCGATCATCCACTGGGTGGAGGGCAGCTCCGGCACGTGCAGGGTGACGATGTCGCTCTGGCCGAGCAGGTCGTGCAGGTTGCTGACCTGGGTGGCGTTGCCCAGCGGCAGCTTGGTCACCACGTCGTAGAAGCTGACCTGCATGCCCAGCGCTTCGGCGAGGACCGAGAGCTGGGTGCCGATCGAGCCGTAGCCGACGATGCCGAGCTTCTTGCCGCGAATCTCGAAGGAGTTCGCCGCGCTCTTGATCCAGCCGCCACGGTGGCAGGAGGCGTTCTTCTCGGGGATGCCGCGCAGCAGCAGGATGGCTTCGGCGAGCACCAGTTCGGCCACCGAGCGGGTATTCGAGTAAGGCGCGTTGAACACCGCGATACCGCGCTCGCGGGCAGCGTTCAGGTCGACCTGGTTGGTGCCGATGCAGAAGCAGCCGACCGCCACCAGTTTCTTCGCGCAGTCGAAGACTTCTTCGGTCAACTGGGTGCGCGAGCGGATACCGATGAAGTGGGCGTCAGCGATCTTGTTCTTCAGTTCGTCGCCGGAGAGCGCCGTCTTGATGAATTCGATGTTGCTGTAACCAGCCGCCTTCAGGGTATCAACGGCATTCTGGTGGACGCCTTCGAGAAGAAGGAACTTGATCTTGCTCTTGTCGAGGGAGGTCTTGCTCATCTGCTTGAACCTGTTGTCCCGGAGCCGGTAAGCCGGCAAAAGTGGCAGGAGACGGCAGCCCGGGGCTGCTCGTGTGAAACCGCCCGGAATCGCCTGGGAGGCGCGATCCACGGGGAGCGCATGCTAACATGATCTCCTTTTTTCTGGCTTGGCTGCGACCTGAAAGCTTCTCAGGTGGCGCATGAACGACACGAGAGTTGCACTGATGACCGATGCTGCCCTGATCGACCCCGCCCTGATCGAAGCGCTGAAAACCCTGGTCGAGCCCGGCAAGGTGCTGACCGACAGCGCGTCGCTGGACACCTACGGCAAGGACTGGACCAAGCACTACGCGCCGGCGCCGTCCGCCATCGTCTTTCCGAAGACCGTCGAGGAAGTGCAGGCCATCGTGCGCTGGGCCAATCAGCACCGCGTCGCGCTGGTGCCCTCGGGCGGCCGCACGGGGCTGTCGGCCGCCGCCGTCGCCGCGCATGGCGAGGTGGTGGTGGCGTTCGATTACATGAACCGCATCCTCGACTTCAACGCCACCGACCGCTCGGTGGTCTGCCAGCCCGGCGTGATCACCGAACAGCTGCAGAATTTCGCCGAGGAAAACGGCCTGTACTACCCGGTGGACTTCGCCTCGGCCGGCTCCAGCCAGATCGGCGGCAACATCGGCACCAACGCTGGCGGGATCAAGGTGATCCGCTATGGCATGACCCGCAACTGGGTGGTCGGCCTGAAGGTCGTCACCGGCGAGGGCGAGTTGCTGGAGCTGAACAAGGACCTGGCGAAGAACGCCACCGGTTACGACCTGCGCCACCTGTTCATCGGCGCCGAAGGCACGTTGGGCTTCGTCGTCGAGGCCACCATGCGCCTGGAGCGCCAGCCGACCAACCTCACCGCGATGGTCCTCGGCACGCCGGACTTCGAGTCGATCATGCCGGTGCTGCACGCCTTCCAGAGCAAGATGGACCTGACCGCCTTCGAGTTCTTCGCCGACAACGCGCTGGGCAAGATTCTCGAGCGTGGCGACATCCCGGCGCCGTTCGAGACCCGCTGCGCCTTCTATGCGCTGCTCGAGTTCGAGGCCATCACCGAACAGCGCGCCGACGAGGCGCTGGCCACCTTCGAGCACTGCGTCGAACAGGGCTGGGTGGTCGATGGCGTGATGAGCCAGAGCGAAACCCAGCTGCGCAACCTTTGGCGGCTGCGCGAGGACATCTCGGAAACCATCGCGCCCTTCACCCCGTACAAGAACGATATCTCGGTCACCGTCTCGAAAGTGCCGGCTTTCCTGGCCGACATCGATGCCATCGTCAGCACCAACTATCCGGATTTCGAAGTGCTCTGGTACGGACACATCGGCGACGGCAACCTGCACCTGAACATCCTCAAGCCGGCCAATCTCAGCAAGGACGAGTTCTTCGGCAAGTGCGCCGCGGTGAACAAGTGGGTGTTCGAGACGGTGCAGAAGTACAACGGGTCGATCTCCGCCGAGCACGGCGTCGGCATGACCAAGCGCGATTATCTGACCTACAGCCGCTCACCGGCTGAAATAGCCTACATGAGGGCCATCAAGGCCGCGTTCGACCCGAACGGCATCATGAACCCTGGCAAGATCTTCGCCTGAGCGCCGCGGGCGCGGGGATGCGCTTCATGCAGTTACGCAGGCGGGCGCTGGCCCGGCCTGCGGTCTGAAACCCCAACGGTTTTCCCTTCCACCCCTGCCCAAGGAGTCGCCCCATGAGTTACCAGCATCAATATGTCGACGGCACCCATATCCACTTCCCCATGGGCAAAGTGGTCTGCATCGGTCGCAACTACGCCGAGCATGCCAAGGAACTCAACAACGCCGTGCCGACTGAACCGCTGCTGTTCATCAAGCCGGGCAGTTGCGTGGTGCCGATCGCCGGCGGCTTCAGCATTCCCCAGGATCGCGGTTCGGTGCACTACGAGGCGGAAATCGCCGTGCTGATCGGCAAGCCGCTGTCGCGCACGCCGAGCGAAGAGGAAGTCATCGACGCCATCTCCGGTTTCGCCCCGGCCCTCGACCTGACCCTGCGCGACGTGCAGGCCAAGCTGAAGGAGAAGGGCTACCCGTGGGAGCTGGCCAAGTCGTTCGACGGCGCCTTCGTCCTCGCGCCGTTCGTTCCGGGCGATTCGATCAGCGACCTGGGCGACATCGGCATCCGCCTGGTGATCGACGGCGAAGTGCGCCAGGACGGCAACAGTCGCGACATGCTCAACCCGATCCTGCCGCTGATCCAGCACATCGCCAGCCACTTCAGCCTGCAACCGGGCGACGTGATCTCCACCGGTACTCCGGTGGGCGTCGGTCCGCTCGCCTCGGGCAGCACCCTGAAGCTGGAACTGGTTGGCCGTTCGAGCTTCGACAGCCAGGTGCTTTGACGTCCGGCGGCCCGCCGCGCGGCGGGCCCCCGCGGGCGCTGATCCGACGGGCGTTCGACGGCGTGGCGGAAGCCGCCTCGGGCCTCC
>NZ_JASCPA010000018.1:0-73150 GCF_029959715.1 Pseudomonas sp. PS02288
TTTTCAGACCATCCCTAGGGAAGGTCTGAAAAAGACTTCCTGATTTGGCAAAATCCCCCGACTTCACCTCGCCGAGTTTTCCCATGAAGCAGATGACCTTCGCCGACGCCGAGTACGCAGGCAAGCGCAAGCAGACCCGCAAAGAGCTGTTCCTGATCGAGATGGATCGAGTGGTGCCGTGGAAGGGTTTGATTGCGTTGATCGAGCCGCACTACCCGAAGGGTGAAGGCGGCCGTCCGGCCTATCCGTTGATGGCGATGCTGCGAGTACATCTGATGCAGAACTGGTTTGGCTACAGCGATCCGGCGATGGAAGAGGCGTTGTACGAGACGACCATCCTGCGCCAGTTTGCGGGCTTGAGCCTGGAGCGTACCGGCGTCGACAAACGTCCGGAGCACGCCGACCGGAAGGTCGTCTGGCAGATTGCCGCCCGTCGCAGCACCTACAAGAAGCTGGGCAAGCGCAGCGTGCTGTACAAGGCCAAGCGCAGGATCGAACAAGCCAAAGCTCAGGTGCGCGCGAAGGTCGAACATCCGTTTCGAGTGATCAAACGCCAGTTCGGCTATGTGAAGACGCGCTTCCGTGGTCTGGCGAAAAACACCGCTCAGTTGGTGACACTGTTCGCGCTGTCGAACCTGTGGATGGCGCGAAGACATTTGATGAGTGCAGGAGAGGTGCGCCTGTAATGCGGGGAATAGCCGCCGCGAGAAGCTCGCAGCGGCTAAAAACCAAGAAATGAGCGGGTGATCGGGCGGGTTTTGATCGATTTGCCGCTTTCAAAATCGGCAAGGGCTGAAGTCGGTCAAAAACAGGCGGCTTTTTCAGACCTTCCCTAGTGGGCTCAGATGTTCCTATGGCTTATCATTTTACACTTCGCTTCGACTGCCCTGATTGCCTCTTGGATCTCGCGCATTGGCTTCTCGGCATTCCTGTTAGCTTCAGACTCCTTCTCAGAGAAAAACTCGGGTGCCTGTTCGTTAAATCCGGGTCTTCGCTCAGGTGTCTTATGGTTTTTATAATATGTTATAACGTAGCGTTAATTGTGTTCCAAAAAATCTTTCCCTTGGAATGGGTTGTCTTGGAATTAGTTTTTTAACTAATTTTGATGCGATAGCCCGATGTATGGTGAGGCGAGTTATTTTCTTGAACAAATTCCTGCTCGCAAAATAGCGGTAGCTCCTTGATTGTAATGATTTGGCCATTTTTTAGTTCAGGCTCTCCGGTGCTAAGAAGGATTGATTCTCTGAACCTGAAGTGACTTCTCTCCCTTTTGACGTGCCCCAGCTTGATAAGTAGATCTATTGCTGAATATAGTCGCTCAGAATTAGCGCGACCTCTTAGTACGCTTGGCCCAGACTGTTTAACTTGGGATAGTGTGAAAATAGTTTCCACGCCGATTATCAGATCACCTGGTTGCACTGGTCTAGCTTTGATTCGGTTAGGGTCCGATTTTCGATTGCTTTCAGTTTCGGGGTCTGGTGAGTGAAGGTCGCGCTTGTAAGCGGTTTTAAGCAAGAAGTGCGCAAGGAGGTTTGTGTCTGTGACGATTTGCGGTTCGTTGGCTAGGTGCTCAATAAAGTGCTTTGAACAGTTTTGGGTAAAAGACCAGCAAAACTTTAATGTGAAGATATCTATTTCTATATCGCTATTGTATTTTCGTTCGAAAGTATGCAATGTGGCTGCTAGTCGGCTAGTGTTTTCTAGTAGCTTTGAGGCGTGATCTTTGAGGTAATAATATAATCCGTTTTCCTGCATCTGCTTTTCAAGGTATTGGTTGCACATAAACCAGAAGTCTTTTGCCTGTTCTGAGAATTGCAGTACTTGTCTTTCTGATGATGATTCTGAAGTCAAAAGTTCTTGGATGCGGGTATTGAAGGCTTTCTTACGAGATAGCTTGGATAGTTTTTGGTTTGTTCGGTGCCCAGCCATTGTGCGAGGCTTTACGACTAAGAATCGAGCTAAAAATCCAGTTCCTCTAGCCTCTTCGCCGCGCTTGCTCATGAATCGATTAATTACATTCGGCTGAGCCATTAATGAAAGAGTAAGGCGAGCATTCTGTAGGACAAAACTATCCCTTGATATTCGGTCAACCTTCACGCTGCCGCCGTCCCACAGCGTGTTGAGTTTGTCCAGTTCTCCTAAGGCTTTCCCGCTAAAAATACTGCTTGCTTCGCTCGTTAATAAGCAGCCATGTGGAATATTCTCGTAGAGCATCTGTACGAGAGCCTGTGGGGTTGTGTCTTCGTACAAAAACTTTCCAGATCGAACTGGTTGTGGTTCAGCTCTGAGGTGCTCAGCTACTGCCTCTAAAGCTGCATGTGTAGCAGCCTCATCCCCTTGGGTCGCGCATTTGTTAAATGCACGCTCTAGGTGCTTTTTTTGTGTGATCCACAGCTGATGATCAACTTTTTGCTGAAGTAAGGCGGCTTCATTTGTGCGATGTGCGACATCATTTAGATTGGTGATGGCCTCAAAAAAATAGTTCTGTGTAACTGTTTTTCGCTCCCCAGACTCCGCAATGGTTAGGAGCATCAATGAGGTTGGCACTCTATGTCCGGTTGGCATTTCTACGTCAACGAGGCCTTGGCAGGCCGTGGCAATGGCACCTAGGGCGCACATCATCGCCATTTCACGAGAGACTTGATGCTCTCGCGCTGATTCCCCCACTGCGGCCTCAAAGAGGCTGTGCTCGCTAAAGTGGGGCCAACCTTGTTCGTCCATTGATGGGTTAGGGCTAGTCCAGGGTTGGTTTTTTTCAATTTCCTCAATCATCTTAAAACCTGCTATTTCTGCTATTAATCGCAAAAATAGCAGGTTTTTCTAATTACAAGCTGTGGATATTTTCAAAGCCACGAGTCTGTGAGCGGCATGCACCTGGTTCAGGAGAGGCGTATTGCGGTCTTTTTTTACCGTCTCAGCACATCTTCTGAGCCACAGAGGAGCCTGCTCATGCGAATTTTCCGCTTACAAGACGTGATCACTGCCACTGGCCTGTCTCGGTCGACCCTGTACAAGTACATCTCGGAAGGCACCTTCCCGAAACCGGTATCGTTGGGCGACCGCTGCGTCGGCTGGGTCGATAGCGAGGTGCACGACTGGATCCTGGCCAGGATTGAGGAACGTGACCAAGCCGAGGGGGCTGCTACGCGCCCGATTGGCCATCTGAGTATGGCCAGCTAGAACCGCCACCTGCGCCATGATCGGCTTCGGCTGGTCATGGCGCTTATGCCGCCGTTCATTGACTGGCTGTGCGGCCTCGCATGGCAAGTCGTGGCGGTATCGCTCCCGCCGCCCCGACAGCCTCTTCGATATCTGGCTCAGGCCTCTTCGGCTTGATTTATTTCCGAAATCCGAACTCGGTAAAAATTGCCGCTATGGCGGGACGATTGAGGTGGCTTTACCCGAGCTGCTCGGAGAAGGAAATTGCGGTGCGGGTATTATGCTTTTACTAGCCATTACCACCCGAAGGGTTCACGCCTAACCGAGTAGCAACCTTTACTGACCTACACAGGGAGTCGGACACTGATCCACCACCTGAGAGGCCATCACTACAGCGTATCCAGAGAGACCAACCAACGGATCAGGCGAGGACAGGTAACGGTTAAAAAGTACACAGCAGGCACTGGTTATGAAACTCAACCAACGAGAGGTCATAACCATGCTCAACGATACCGAACCCACCCAGCGCTACCCACTCCGTCATCCTGATAATCCCAACCTCCATCTGCACTACGGGGATACCTTCGAGGGCTTTCCCATACAGATCGAAGTAGGCCCCTTTATTCGGGAATACCTGTCTGATCTCAAGCGCACCGTCGATCTGGCACTAGCTGAGTATCCGAGGGTCTTGGCCTACAGGGTGGATCTCCGTTTGCCTCAGGGTGTCGAGCTACCCGACTTCGCCTATACAAACCAGGTCATCAGCCGGTTCTTCGAATCGTTTACGAAGAGGATTCAGTACCACCAGGAGCGAGTGGCTGAGCGTGGGTACTCGCGTGGTTGCAAAGTCCGGTACGTCTGGTCGAGAGAGATCGGCCAGGCCGGTCGGCAGCATTATCACCTGCTGATACTGTTGAACCGCGATGCCTACTACGGCATTGGGCGTCTTGGGTCAGAACGGGTGAACATGATCAGCCGTATAGAAGAGTCCTGGGCACGTGCGCTGGGACAACATGTCGACTGCGTCAGGGGGCTGGTGCACATCCCGAAGAATGCTGAGTATCGAATCGATCGAGTAAAGCGTCGAGACAAGGGCGATGAGCTGGATGATCTGTTCAAACGAGCCAGCTACCTGTGTAAGAAAGCGACCAAGTCCTACGGGGATCGTCAGCGAGGATTCGGCACTAGCCGAGGGTAGTGGCTAGTTCGCCTTTGCGACCATTAACTCAGACCAGCGAGTGGTGTAGGCGGGGGATAGCAGTTTTCTTCGCATAGCCCACTCGACTGGCTTGGCGATGCGTCCTGGCTGCAGCGTTCCACGTCCTCAGCAGTTTTTGATAGCTTCCATGGGGCACAGGATCATTTTCACATGCCAATGCTCGTTCCTTTATCATCCATGCACTTTGCATGGATGGTGGGCCTAGAGGCCCCCTTGCCGCCTTGGCAGCAGTGATCGGAACAGCCTTATATGAACGCCGTAGAAATCGAACAAGCCATCACCGACCTGGCCAGCCAGCCGTTTGACCGGGTCGAGTTCCCTTATGCCTTCCTGCAGGCTTTCGGTAATAAGGAAACCACCCTCAAGCGCCTGCGTTCGGGTGCAACCAATAAGTCCGATCTGGGCGGCGTACTGCAGACCAGCAATATCCATTTGGCTGTGTGTGAGCCAGGCAAGGTCACCGAAACCCTGGCGGCACTGAAGGCCAGCCCCGCGACGGCCCGTGCCAAGGCTAAATATGTGCTCGCTACCGATGGCGAGACGCTGGAAGCTGAGGAGCTGGAAAGCGGCGAGACGGTCGCCTGCGACTACCCGCAGTTTCCTGACTGTCTGGATGGCGAATGCAATCTGCGCTCAGTCGAGTTGCACCTGCACCCACCCTGTCAAGTTGGGCTAGCGGTTAGCTGTAGCCTACTTACCGCCAGACCGGCATTATCTGGGATGGGGCAATTCGATGTGAAAGCCCGTGAGGCTAGCCGCTGAGGTGCACCAGATGCGGCCTTTGTGAGCCTCAATGATGGATCGGGTGATTGCAAGCCCGAGCCCGGCGTTGCTCGGGCTGCCCTCCCGCCGAGCGGGGTCAACCCGGTAAAAACGGTCGAAGAGCTTCTCTAGATGCTCTGAGCTGATTGTGTCCCCTGGGTTCTCGATACTGAAGGTAGTGGAGTCCTCTGTCTCGCGGATCAGAACCGAAATTGTCTGTCCCGCCGGCGTGTAGCGCAGCGCATTGGACAGCAAGTTGGATAGCGCGCGATCAAGCATCAGCCGATCTCCCAGCACTTGGCCTTTGCCTGTGAGCGATAGCTCAATGCCGCGCTCTTCGGCCAGAAGGTGGTAGTAGTCAAACAGCTTGAAGACTACGTCAGCCAGTTCGATCCTGGCCTGCTCGGGGATGATCAGGCCATTATCAGCCTTGGCCAAGAACAGCATGTCATCAATCATCCGAGACATGCGCTTCAAGTCCTCCAGGTTGGAGTACAGATTCTCCTCATAGGCATTGATATCGCGTTTTTTACTCAGCACGACCTCGGTGTGGGTCATCAGGTTGCTAACGGGCGTGCGTAGCTCGTGGGCAATGTCGGCCGAAAAATTGGAGAGCCTAACGAAGGCATCCTCTAGCCGAGCCAACATCGCATTGAAGGATAGAACCAGTTGCTGAAGTTCCCGCGGCACTGGTTCGAGAGGGATTCGTTCCTGTAACGAGCGAGCGGACATCCCGGAGGCCACATGAGTGACTTGCCGCAGAGGCCTAAGGCCGCTGCGAGCAACCACCCAGCCGAGCGCGGCACTGAACAGGGCACTGATGACCAATCCAATCCAGAACCATCGTTGCAGCGTGTCGAAAAAGTGTGTGTGATTGGTGACGTCAAGAATCAGCAAAGCTGTGAGCGGCTCAGCCTGATCGGCTACCGAGATTTGCGCCGTCATGCCGCGGTACATGTGTTGGCCGTTCTGCCACTCCCACATGCTCTGCTCATTTTCACGTCTGAAACGCTCTGGTACTTCGACTGCTCTGGGGTCGGAGAACAGTACAGAACCGTCACTGGCCAGGATAGTGGCCGCCAGATCCTGATGGGCTCCCAGCAAGGCTCGCAACTGCGGTAATTCTTCCGAAAGGCTCGCTTCACCGCGAGCATTGTTGAGGATATGTTTGGCGGATTCGAGTTTCTCCACCAGGGCCTGCCGATCCAGCATCTTGAAGTGGTGCTGGCTGAGCATATTGAAACTCAGCCCTGCTACCGTCAGGACTGCAATTACCGCGGACATGAACATCAGGCTCATGCGTGCTGTCAGCGAAAGGTGCTTCATATTCACTCCGGCGCATCCATCATGTATCCCATGCCGCGGGCGGTATGAATCAGCTTGAGATCGAAATCGTCATCGATTTTTGCGCGTAGCCGGCGTACCGCAACCTCAATGACATTGGTGTCGCTGTCGAAATTCATGTCCCAAACCTGAGAGGCAATCAGCGACTTCGGGAGCACCTCGCCGCGCCGGCGCAGTAGCAGTTCCAGCAGTGAAAACTCCTTCGCGGTCAGGTCAATTCGTTTACCGCCGCGGATGGCGCGACGCTTCATCAGATCGACTTCCAAATCGGCAATTTTCATCGTTGTTTGCGTGGGTGAGCCATTGCCTCTACGCAGCAGCGTTCTGACCCTGGCCAGAAGCTCTGAGAAAGCAAATGGCTTGATCAGGTAGTCGTCCGCACCCAGCTCCAACCCTTTAACGCGGTCTTCCACACCATCGCGTGCCGTCAAGAACAGTACGGGGACGTCTTTTCCTGCTGCGCGCAACATGCGCAGCACTTCCCAACCGTCCAGCCCAGGCATCATTACATCCAGAATTAGCAGGTCATAGGCTTCGCTAAGTGCATGCTGAAGGGCATCTGTACCGGTCATAACCCGGTCGACATTGAACCCAGCCTCGGTGAGACCTTGCTGGAGGTACGTACCGGTTTTGGGTTCGTCTTCAGCTACCAGTAGTTTCATGTGTGCAGACTCCAAAAGTCGGGTGGCCTGAGTTTGCAGGCAAACCGCGGCCCCAACCAGAAGCTTACGAAAATGTAATTCTGACTTCAGCTCACTGACAGGGTGGCTTGTCTAGGGTGCAAGCATGAGCACTAGGTTGTGCTCTCGGCCCTCGACAGACCAAAAGCAGAGGTGCCGGCCATAGTTAGCACTGATGGAGACTGCCCCATGAAATCGCTGAAACCTTTACTTCTGGTTGGTTCGCTGCTGCTTTCTTCTATGGTCTGGGCCGAAGGGGGGGGTGATCGTACCTTTGAGCGCATGCAGCAGATGCGCGACAAAGCGGTAGCCGTGCTGATCCAGGCAGAGAAGGCCCCAGTCGGCGAGCGGCATGTGCATATGAAGGAGCACATGAACATGCTCGAAGACCTCATGAGTCAGCTGCACAATGAACATCCTGCTCCAGGCATGTCTGCCGAAGATCATTTGGCCTGGATGGAAAAACACGACAAGTTAGTAGACGACGTGCTGGGTCAAATGATTCGCGAGCACAAGCTGATGATGGCCGACAAAGAGTGCCATAAGTAAGAGTTTCCCCCATCTTCCAGGCCTTCCGTGATTGCTCCTTTGGCCTAGCGGCGCCTCAATGGCGCCGTGCTTTTTTCCAGCTGACGCAATTGTAGTTTTGGGGTCAGCGGCCTGGCAGGAAGCGGGGAATAGCATGAGATTTCCAGCCTACCTAGCGAGGTCTCACCATGAAACGCATCCCTCTTAAGCTGCTGATCAGCACACTGTTCATCAGCACCACTTTTCCGGCATTTGCCGAGACCAGCGACAGTAGCAATGGCATTGGGCAGCAGGCCCAGGCGACGCCAGCGACTCGTACCATCTTGGTAAAGATGGACGACATCAACTACAGCCAGAAAACGATCGATGTGAAGCCAGGTGAAACCGTGCGCTTCGTTCTGAAGAACGAGGGCGCGTTGATGCACGAGTTCAACATCGGGCAGGCAGCGTCCCAGCTGGAGCACCAGCGCAAGATGGCGTCCTTGTTCAAGGACGGCACACTGACCCCGACCGGCATGGCCGAGCGCATTGTCTGGCATGAGCGTTATGGCACGGGAGACTCCAACCCTCCAGGCTATCCGGAAGTCATCAAAGCCAAGCATGACGACCCGAACGCGGTTCTCGTCGAGCCCGGCACAACCAAAGAGTTCGTGTGGACCTTCCCTAAGGCGGGCAGTTTGAGCTTCGCCTGTACATTGCCTGGGCATTACCAGGCGGGGATGGTCGGTGAGTTTGCTCTGCGTTAGTCCGGCATCGGTGCTACCCGTTGGCAGCGGGCTGGGTAGCACCGATCTGACGAACCTTACTGCGATGTAGTTTTCACGTCAGCGTACCGCCAGCTGCACCTCATTAGCATCGGGACTCATCCCTCCTCAACACCTCAGAGGCACACCATGAAACTCAGACCCGCTTTCATAATCACCACCCTTGGCTTGCTGCTCAGTGCTGCCAATGCGCTGGCCAGCCCGGGCCACAAGAAAGACAGTATTGGGCAACCGGGAGACGGTCAGGCAGTAGATCGCACCATCGAAGTCCGGATGGGGGACATCTTCTTCGAACCCAAAGCAATGGAGATCAAAGCAGGCGAGACAGTTCGCTTCGTCCTGAAAAATGACGGTGCACTGCTACACGAATTCAATCTTGGCAAAGCGGCATCCCATGCCGCGCACCAGAAAGAGATGGCCGCGATGTTTCAGAACGGCACGCTGTCCCCTACAGGTGCACATGACATGAGCAATATGGGCCATGCCATGGGCGGCATGAAGATGGTCGGTATGGAACACGATGACCCCAACAGTGTTCTTGTCGAACCTGGAGCACGCGAAGAGTTGATCTGGACCTTCTCCGCCGCCACCGAACTGGAGTTCGCCTGCAATATTCCAGGACATTATCAGTCGGGAATGGTCGGTAAGGTGACCGTACGCTGACGTTTATTGATACTCGCCAACTCCGTCCAGTCTGAGACACCTATACTGATCCGGCCGCCATTGAAACGAGGCTATTGTCGTGGACCATACCCATCACACCAGTACCACTGAGCCGCCTTTTTGGAAGAGCAAGATTGGCATTGCGCTGATCATGCTGGCCGTAATCGGCATCTTCTATGTAGCGCGTGAGCATTACGGTCATCTTTCGCAGGCCCTGCCGTACCTCATCCTGCTGCTATGCCCGCTGATGCATCTGTTTGGCCACAATCACGGCGGGCACTCCCACTCCAGCAGCACCGCTGTTTCCAAGGACGAAGAAAGGACATAGATCGCATGCAAAAGACCTCCTGCCATCATGACCAGGATCATTCACATAACTCGCACGCCCACTCCGAGAGCCAGCGCGACCCGGTGTGTGGCATGGAGGTCAAACCTGATGGCCCTTATCGCGAGAGCTTTGAAGGGAAGGCCTATCATTTCTGCAGTGCGAAGTGCCTAGAGAAATTCCAAGCAGATCCTCATCAGTACATGAGCCATCAGTCTCATGGGGAGCATCACCAGCACGCGACTCCAGCACCCACATCGACACCTGTAGGTGCTGAATACACCTGCCCGATGCATCCAGAAATCCGTCAACCGGCTCCCGGAAACTGCCCGATCTGCGGGATGACGCTGGAACCTGTCATCCCGGAGCTGGAAGAGGAGGAAAATCCAGAGCTGAAGGACTTCTCGCTGCGGTTCTGGTGGACCCTACCGTTGACCGTCATCGTGACCGTATTGGCGATGGCCGGCCATTCCTTGCAACTGTTTCATGGCACGACCCAGAACTGGGTCGAGCTGGCTCTGGCGACGCCCGTGACGCTATGGGGTGGCTGGGTATTCTTCACCCGCGGCATTGACTCCATCCGCCACCGCAGCCCCAACATGTGGACCCTGATCGGTTTGGGAACGGCCGCTGCCTACCTCTACAGCGTGGCCGCTACCTTGGTTCCGCAGTGGTTTCCGGCGGCTTTTGCCCAGGACGGACGTATCGGCGTCTATTTTGAAGCAGCCGCGGTGATTATCTCACTCACGCTGTTGGGCCAAATGCTCGAACTCAAGGCCCGCTCGCAGACTTCGGCAGCCATCAAGTCACTGCTGAGGCTGGCACCAAAGACTGCGCGTCGCATCAAGCCCGATGGCCAGGAAGAAGATATTCCGCTGACACATGTCCATCAGGGCGACCACCTACGTGTCCGGCCGGGAGAGAAAGTCCCGGTGGACGGTACGGTTCTAGAGGGGGAGAGCGCCGTCGACGAGTCGATGCTTACCGGAGAACCGTTACCCGTGACCAAGCGGGTAGGGGATGCCCTTATCGGTGCCACCCTGAACACCCACGGCAGCCTGGTGATGGAGGCGCAGAAGGTCGGTGCCGAGACCATGCTGTCGCAGATCGTTCAGATGGTGGCCAGAGCCCAACGTTCCAAGGCCCCCATGCAGCGTATGGCTGATGCGGTGGCAGGGTATTTCGTGGTCGGGGTGATCCTGATCGCGATTCTGACCTTCTTCGGCTGGGGGCTATTAGGGCCGGAATCAGGCTGGGTATTTGGCCTGATCAATGCGGTGGCGGTGCTAATCATTGCGTGTCCCTGCGCTCTGGGTCTGGCAACCCCGATGTCCGTCATGGTTGCGACTGGCAAGGCCGCTAGCAGCGGTGTGTTGTTCCGCGATGCCAGCGCCATCGAAAATCTATGCAAGATCGACACGCTCATCGTCGACAAGACTGGAACCCTGACTGAGGGGCGTCCCGTATTTCATAGTGCGGAAGGGACAGGCGGTTACGACTCCAATGAAGTGCTGCGCCTGGCTGCTAGTCTCGACCAGGGTAGTGAGCACCCGCTGGCTCATGCCATCGTCGATCATGCGCGCGGTCAGGGCATTGCACTGGTCAAACCGGACACTTTCGAATCTGGCTCGGGTATTGGTGTGCGCGGCCAGGTCGATGACCATCAGCTGCAGCTCGGCAACACCGCACTGATGGACGAGGCGGGCGTCGATATTACCCCGCTGCGCAATCGCGCCGAGCAACTGCGTCTGGAAGGCATCAGCATCATCTATTTGGCCGTTGATGGTCGCCTGGCGGGACTCCTGGCCGTTTCCGATCCGATCAAGCCTACTTCTCAACAGGCTGTCTCCAAGCTTCAAAGCGAAGACGTAAAGGTCATCATGGCCACTGGTGATGGCCTCACCACAGCAAGAGCCGTGGCGAAGCAGCTCGGAATCGAGGAAGTGCATGGTGAGGTCAAACCGCAGGATAAGGAGAAACTGGTCGCCGATTTGCAGGGCTATGGCCGTCGTGTCGCCATGGCGGGTGACGGCATCAACGATGCGCCCGCCCTGGCCAGGTCTGACGTAGGTATCGCCATGGGCACCGGTACCGATGTGGCGATGAACAGCGCCCAAGTGACGCTGGTCAAGGGAGATCTGATGGGCATCCTGCGAGCGCGCACCCTGTCAGTGGCAACCGTGAAAAACATGAGGCAGAACCTCGCCTTTGCGTTCCTCTACAACGCGATGGGAATCCCGCTAGCAGCGGGGCTGCTGTACCCGCTGACGGGGCATCTTCTGTCGCCCTTGATTGCTGCGCTGGCGATGAGTGTCAGCTCGGCGTCGGTGGTCTTCAATGCTCTGAGGTTGAAATCAACGGACATCGGATAGGCTTCCATACCACCGACCAGGTGATTATTCAGAAGCGCATCTGACCGGAAAATGCCGTACGGTAGTTTCCGGTCCGACCTATCTGTCGCAACACATAGTGACGAGGTGACGTTCGATGGACTGTTGCCGCTGCGGGTAGGAGACTGGTCGTCGTTAACCCATGAGGACTCTCCGTGGCCCGCATTCGCAGACTGATTATCAGCAACTTCCGATCTATCCAGGCGCTCGACTGGGTGCCGGCCCCAGGAATTAACTGCCTCATAGGTCCTGGCGATAGTGGAAAGTCCAGCATTCTAGATGCGATTGACCTTTGCGTCGGCGCCCGCCGAGGCGGCACGTTCGGCGACATGGACTTCTTCGCATTAAACGTCGATGTACCCATCACCATCAGCGTGGCGCTTGGCGATCTGCCGTTATCGCTGATGGATATTGATGTCTACGGCGAGTTCTTGCGTGGATTCCATCCCGGTACGGGGGAAGTCGAAGACGAACCGCGAGCGGGGCTGGAGACCGTCATCACCTTGCGTCTGCAAGTTGGTGCCGATTTGGAGCCTGTTTGGACACTTTTCTCCGAGCGCGCGGAGCAGCAGCAACTTGAACGCACTCTTCCCTGGAAAGAACGAGCGGCACTAGCGCCCGCCCGTATCGGCAGCTTTGCGAGCTCGAACCTGTCGTGGAGTCGTGGCTCAGTGCTCAATCGACTTACCGATGAGCGCGCCGAGCTTGGTGCTGAACTGGCGCGCGCCGCTAGGCAAGCAAGAGCGAACTTTGGCAATCAAGCAGCCGAACATCTGACCCAGACGCTTGAGGTCGTGCAACGCACAGCACAGCATCTTGGCGTTTCGGTCGGGGCTATGCCTCAGGCGCTCCTTGACGCACATTCTGTGTCGATTGGCGAGGGGGCGATCGCGCTGCACAGTGAAACAGGTATTCCGCTGCGCTCCCTTGGCACGGGCTCGTCACGCTTGCTAGTGGCAGGGCTTCAAAGGGCTGCGGCCAGCGCCGCGCCAATTGCCCTGGTTGATGAGGTGGAATACGGGCTTGAACCTCATCGGCTCATGCGATTCCTGGACTCGCTGGGTGCAAAGGACGCTGCCGCTCCGTTGCAAGTGTTCATGACGACGCACTCGCCGGTCGCGCTGCGCGAGCTGTCCGGCAGCCAGTTATTCGTTGTTCGGTCAGCACCTCAGCGCCACAGTGTTATGCCAGCTGGGGAAGCCAACGAGGTACAAAGTACCCTTCGGAAGGACCCCGAAGCATTCCTCGCCAAATCCATCATCGTTTGCGAGGGGGCCAGCGAGGTTGGCTTCGCGCGTGGCCTTGACCAATGGTGGGTCAGTCTTGGCGCTACCTCATTCCTGGCCCATGGCGGCGCGTATGTGGACGCCGGCGGGGGAAGCCCCGATAACAGTCTTATCCGGGGAACAGCACTTCTGAACTTGGGTTACCGCGTGATGGTTTTTGTAGATGCCGACAAGCCTTCGACCGCGGGGCTCGCTGAAGCATTCTTGGCCGCCGGCGGGCAAATTCTTACATGGCGACCAGGCCTCACGTTGGAGGACGAGATCTTCCGCCATCTCAGTGAGCAAGCACTCGATGCACTTCTGGCGAAAGCCGAAACAATAGTGGGTGCAGAGCTGATGAACGCACACATTCAGACGAAGTCCCAAGGCCGCGTGACGCTGAACGATATCCGAGCCAAGCGACTCGTGGATGGGTACTCACCTGAGAGACGAGAGCTGCTGGGAACCGCATCCCGTATCCGCAACAGCGGCTGGTTCAAGTCTCTGACAACCTATCAGGAGGTTGCAAGGGACATCGTCGGTCCGTCTTTACAGAACGCCGAACCGGGCTTCATGGCAGTCACGAATCAGCTCTGGACGTTTACAAGTGCCCCCTGAGATTGATCTTTTCGCTATCGAGCGTGGCTCCATAACGGCCCCCGCAGGTTGTGGAAAAACGCAATTGATTGCCGAGACGCTCATCGCGCATACGCAGAGCAAACCCATCCTCGTCCTGACACATACGAACGCCGGCGTTGCGGCCTTACGGGCGCGCCTGAGACGAGCCGGTGTTCCTAACTCCGCATATCGAGTCTCCACCATTGACGGATTCTCGATGCGCCTGATCGCTAAGTTCCCAGCGCGAAGCGGCCATAACCCGCAGATCCTACAGCTGCATCAACCCAATACTGACTACCCGGCAATTCGGGAGGCCGCCATGCAGTTGTTGCAGGCCGGTCACCTCGCTCAGCCCCTTCGCGCCACCTATGCACGGTTGCTTGTCGACGAGTACCAAGACTGCAACGTCGTCCAGCACGCCATCGTGTCTCGTTTGGCCCAGGTGCTTCCGACCTGCGTGCTCGGTGACCCGATGCAAGCCATATTCAGCTTCCGTGGCAATCGACTGGTGCATTGGGCGAATGAGGTGCAACCCCTGTTTCCCGCAGCGGGAGAGTTGAGGATACCGTGGCGCTGGCGGCTGGCTGGAGCTGAGAACCTCGGGCAGTGGCTGCTCGCCATAAGGCAACAACTTCAAGCTGGTCAGCCGGTGGATCTGCGCACGGCTCCAGCAGAAGTGCGTTGGGTGCAGCTAAACGCCGGAACCGAAGTTCAGCAGCGACTGGTGGCCGCGAGAACCGAAGCTCCCAACGCTCAGGGTAGCGTCCTCATCATCGGGGACTCCATCAACGTGCAAGGTCGCCATCAGCTCACGAGCCAGACACCCGGTGCCATGGCCGTAGAAGCCGTCGACCTGAGAGATCTCGTCAACTTCGCCAGGAACTTTGACTTGCAGGGTGCCAATGCTCTGGCACAACTTGTGGAGTTTGCTTCCAGCGTAATGACGGGGGTAGGTGCAGCAAACCTGCGAACGCGCGTGGAGTCGCTGCGTGCAGGAAGGGCCCGAACGCCTCCGACCGCGGCCGAGGCTGCGGCGATCGATTTCGTAGCAGCGCCAACATTGGGGCAAGCGCTCCGTGTGATCGATACGCTCGCTGAGCAGCACGGGGCACGTGTATACCGACCGGAGGTTCTGTACTGCTGCCGGTCTGCAATGCAAGCGGTGGTGGGAGGTGCTGCCGACTTTCTGAGTGCAGCCATTCAAGCGCGAGAGCGCAATAGACACCTTGCCCGACCGATCGCAAGACGCTCTGTAGGCAGCACATTACTTCTCAAGGGGCTGGAGGCGGATGTCTCGGTTGTCCTGCATCCTGAGCTTATGACCCCCCAGAATCTATACGTCGCACTGACGAGGGGCGCAAGGCATGTCGTGGTGTGTTCACCAACCCCCATCCTTACGCCCGTGGTAAACGGCTGATCCTTTTGTAGCGCTTACGGGCTTGACCTTGCCATCGTGTCAAGGTCGATGCTGTCCGTGCGGTAACTTGAGCCGCGGACGAAATGAGGTGAAAGACATGTTTAGTCTGAGTGTTGCGGGGATGGGCTGTGGCAGTTGCGTGAGCAAAATCACGAAGGCCATTCAAGCTCTGGATCAGGATGCACGAGTAGAAGTGGATCGAGCGGCCGGCAAGGTCACCGTTGAGAGCACAGAAAGTGCCGAATCGATCCGCGAGCTGATCCAGGAGCTTGGTTATGCGGCCCAGGTCAGCGCTTGAGCGCTGGCCTGCCGACCGACTAAATCTCCAGTTCTGAGAGCTCTTTTAGCCCTGGGATACTGGTGACCTCGTTGGTCATACCTTCTGAACCATCTCGGCCGCGAAGCCAGTTTGAGTGATCGCCTGGCTCGCGCATTTCCAGCGTGTCATAGGAGTACCGCTTGCGCTTGAACAGGCTTTTCAATGCAGCGAACTCGTGGATTTTTTCGTCTTCTATGCCGACGACTTCTCCTGCAAGCCGCTCCCAGTGGCCAACGCCGTCGGCCAGCATTGCCTGATAGGTCTCCGGGTCAAGCAAGGCTTGCTGTTTGAAATGCATGATGCGGTGAGTCATAGCGCTCGGAGTGGCCAAAGAGAGAGCGCTAGCCTAAAGGTTCCGGGTCATTCGTGTAATAGCTGGCCGCGCTTTAGCAAACCGTCGTTGACCCACAACTTCAACCAGGTCGCGGCTTGCAAGGGAGCTTGCTCGCCATGCGTGGCGCTCAACGACTCGCAGAGTTCAGCGAACGATCCGCCCTCGATGAGAAACTGCAATGCCGAAGCCTCCGCTGGCTCCAGGCTCCGGTACTGGCAGACGAGTTCATGACGCCAAACAAGACAGGCTAGGTTCGTTGGCAGGCGGGTAATATCAGGCAGCAAGCTGCCGGACTTGGCGGCTTTCCACAACTCCAGCGTGTTGTACTGCAGCTGCAACCACCGGGCAGATGCAGTCAGGGAAACCCTGAGTGAAATCCAGTCTTCAGCCGAAAAATCACTCATGGTCTCCAGCGAAAGCGCTTCGACATCCTGAGCGTCGAAGGCCAGTGTAAAGGCCCATTCCAGTTCCGCGAGTTCGCGCATCGGCGATAGTTGGGGTTCTTCGACGTAGCTGCTAATGAACTCGGGCAGCTTCTCGCCCAGCCAGCGAATGCTGAAATGTCGTGGTGGCCAGGCGGCCAAGTAGGCCAGTGCGAGCTGCTCGAATGATTCGTTGCCGATCCAGTGAAGCAGGGCAGGGAAGTCTTCTCGCAAGACCGCAAGCAGGCGCGAACGGTAAGCGTTGTGGTAGATCTGCAGGCCTTCGAGAGCACTCAGCGCTGTGCTACCTCGGATCTGCTCCAAAAGCTCGTTGGAGGGCAGGGCACTGTCACCTGTCAGGTAAGTTTCAAATGCAGTCTGTAGGGCGATCAGGCTCAAGGGGTGGCCCCCGATATCACAGATTTGGCGATAGCACGGGCATGTGCTAATTCGGACAACAGCTCTTCCAGCGGCGGAAACTGGTCATCCCGCTCGATCAAGGTCGATGTCGGGCCCAAGTAGCTCAAAGTCTTGCTGTAGAGAGACCAAACCGGATCAGCGATGGGCTGGTCATGGGTGTCGATGAGGTACTGCCCGTAATCGCTGTGCCCGGCCAGGTGAATTTGCCGAATCCGCTCGTGCGGCAATTCCATGATGAACTGCCAAGGGTCGAAACCCTGGTTGCGCGAACTGACGTAGACGTTGTTCACGTCGAGAAGCAGCTCGCACCCGGTCAGGTAACTGAGCTCCGAGAGGAACTGAGACTCGCTCATGCTGGATGTTGTCCACTGCACGTAGGAGGAAACGTTCTCCAGCACGATGGGACGTTCCAAAACATCCTGCACCAAGCGCACCCGGGCCGCGACATGCAGCAGGCTCTCCTGGGTAAACGGCAGCGGTAGCAGATCGTGAAGTTGATGGGCGTTGCCTCGACTCCAGCACAGGTGATCAGACACCCACTGAGGCTGCACCCGATCCGCCAGCTGCTTGAGCTGTCGTAGGTAGTCTATGTCCAAGGCATGTGAGCCGCCAATCGAAAGAGATACTCCGTGCATCACCAGGGGGTAGTGCTCGCCGATCGCATCAAGGAAGTAGAGAGCCTTGCCGCCCTCCACCAGGTAATTCTCGGAAATGATCTCGAACCAGTCGACCGCAGGCCGTTCCTCCAGGATCTGCCGGTAATACTCGTTACGAAGGCCAAGACCGAAACCCAGAGTTTTGCGCTTACTCATTCGAGACTCCAGCAGGGGAGTGGCATGCACTCCCCTGAACCGCCTTATTCGCTGGTTTTGCCACCGGCTTCGTCACATTTGGTCTGGGTCATCAACTTGAACCCTTGGCCTTTGCATTCGCCTTGGCCTTTGCAGTCGTTTTTCGCGGTCATGCAGTCGTTCTGCCCTTTGCAACCATTGATCCCGAAGCACTTCACTTCTGCTGCTTTGGTTTCCTGAGCAGCCTGGACGGGCAGGGTGGAGAACAGGCTGGCGGCCACCAGAGCCAAGGCGGCACCGGTAGCTACGTTGGATTTGTTCGACATAGTGGCTATCTCTCTTGATTGTTTGATGGTCGCGATCCGTCGGTGCGAATGAACGAGTTAGCTCAGGCATTGCTACCGATCAGGCCCATGGAATCCGCAAGGCTGCGCGGGCAGGAAGACAGTACCGAGCCTTCAGGAGGGCCTACAAGAAAGAAATAGCAAACTGACAGAACTGTAATGTTCGGATCAGGTTGCTGACAGGGCGTCGTGGTTAACGTAGCAGCGAGCTTAACGCTCGTCCCCACTAGTTACAGGGGCTTCTAAACTTCTGAGGATTAACGAAATGAAATCGATCAAAACCCTGTTTGTAGTTGCTGCCCTGAGTGTTTCCAGCCTGGCGATGGCCGAAGGCGGTGCTGATCGCACGTTTGCACGCATGGAACAAGCCCGCCAGGTCTCGCTGGAAGCCTATCAGTTGGCCAAGCAGCAGAACGATGAAGCTCCTGTCGCCGGCAGCCAAGCCAAACAGGCGGAACACGCCAGCTGCTGAGCCCCCTCAACCTTACAGAAATGTAATCACCCGGATGGTTGAGATATGGCAGTTTCATACTGCTTGGTGTCAGGGGAACTTGCGCAGCACGCAAGGCTTGAAGATCAAATCTCCCGACACTGGAGCAGTCAATGAACCCGAGACCGGATGCATATCACCGGCTCATCTGACGGATTGGACATAACGGCATGCAAAGCAAAACCACAAGACGTACTTTCGTCAAAGGCCTCGCCGCCGCCGGTATTCTCGGCGGCATGGGCATGTGGCGCACGCCGGTCTGGGCGGTGAACAGCCCCGGCCAGCCCAACGTACTGACTGGTAACGAATTCGACCTATTCATCGGTGAAACCCCGGTGAACATCACCGGCGCAGCGCGCACGGCCATGACCATCAACGGCTCGCTCCCTGGGCCGATTCTTCGTTGGCGCGAAGGCGATACCGTCACATTGCGCGTGCGCAACCGCCTCAAGGAGGACACCTCCATCCATTGGCACGGCATCATCCTGCCGGCGAACATGGATGGTGTTCCTGGCCTGAGCTTCCATGGCATCGCCCCTGATGGCATGTATGAGTACAAGTTCAAGGTCAACCAGAACGGTACCTACTGGTATCACAGTCACTCGGGGCTGCAGGAGCAGGTCGGCGTATACGGCGCGCTGGTCATCGATGCCAAGGAGCCCGAGCCCTTCAGTTACGACCGTGATTACGTCGTGTTGCTGAGCGACTGGACGGATGAAAATCCAACGCGGGTACTGGCCAAGCTCAAGAAACAGTCGGACTACTACAACCAGCACAAACGCACCGTTGGTGACTTCATCGATGACGTAAGCGAGATGGGTTGGTCCGCCGCCGTAGCCGATCGCAAGATGTGGGCCGAGATGAAGATGAGCCCGACGGATCTCGCTGACGTCAGTGGCTACACCTACACCTACCTGATGAATGGCCAGGCACCCAATGGCAACTGGACCGGCATATTCAAACCAGGCGAAAAGATCCGCCTGCGCTTCATCAACGCCTCGGCGATGACCTATTTCGATGTGCGCATCCCGGGCCTGAAGATGACTGTGGTTGCGGCCGATGGTCTGCACGTCAAACCGGTCAGCGTCGACGAGTTCCGTATCGCCGTGGCCGAGACCTACGACGTGATCATCGAACCAGACAGCGAACAGGCCTATACCGTGTTTGCACAATCCATGGATCGCACTGGCTATGCGCGCGGCACCCTTGCTGTACAGGAGGGGTTGAGTGCACCAGTACCCAGCCCCGACCCGCGTCCGCTGATTGCCATGGGCGACATGGGTATGGATCACGGCAGCATGGGCGGTATGGATCACGGGAACATGGCCGGGATGGATCAGGGCAATATGGCGGGAATGGATCATGGCAGCATGCAGGGTGGCATGGCTGGTATGGATCACAGCCAGATGGCCGGAATGGATCATTCAAACATGGCTGGCATGGCTGGCATGGCTGGCAACATGCAGGCACACCCGGCCTCAGAGACCAACAATCCTTTGGTCGACATGCAGACCATGACGCCGACGCACAAGCTGGACGACCCAGGTATCGGCCTGCGTGATAACGGCCGGCGCGTGCTGACGTACTCTGACCTGCGCAGCACCTTCCCTGATCCGGACGGGCGTGAGCCAAGTCGCACCATCGAGCTGCACCTCACCGGGCATATGGAGAAATTCTCTTGGTCCTTCGATGGAATCAAGTTCTCTGACGCCGAGCCTCTACGCCTCAAGTACGGCGAGCGTGTTCGCATCACGCTGGTCAACGACACCATGATGACTCACCCGATCCATCTTCATGGCATGTGGAGTGATCTGGAGGATGCGAACGGCAATTTCCTGGTGCGTAAACACACCATCGACATGCCGCCAGGTTCCAAGCGCAGCTATCGGGTGACCGCCGATGCGTTGGGGCGTTGGGCCTACCACTGCCACCTGTTGCTCCACATGGAAATGGGCATGTTCCGTGAAGTCCGTGTGGATGAGTAAAGGAGATTTCTGATGAGTACTTTTATGAAGCGAAATGCCCTGGCTGGCAGCGCAGTCATGTTCAGCCTATTGGCTGCCCTGCACGCACCGGTTTCGTTGGCAGGTGAGGGGCACAGTGAGCACGAACAACATGCTGCCGAGTCGGCTGCGCCCGAGGCCATCAGTGACAAGCCTGCAGATCAATCGAAAGGCAAGGTCGCTGGCCAGCAGATGGATCATGGCACCATGGATCATGAGGGCATGAACCATGACGATATGGGGCACGAGAAGATGATGGATAAGCATGGCGGCACCGAAGCCGAAGCAGGTTCGAACCATGACCACTAGGTTTTCACGCCCGTCCCTCATAGCGCTGGCCGTGTCGCTGAGTGCACTCAGCGGCGGCGTTACCCAGGCTGCGGAAGAAATGGATCATTCGGCAATGGGGCACGGCTCCGTGTCGATGGACCACAGCCAGATGGGCCACGGTTCCGCCAAAGCGCCGATGGAGGGCATGGATCACAGCAAGATGAATCATGGTGCCATGCAGAGCGAATCGGGCAGCATGGACCATAGCCAGATGGGCCACAGCCAGAGCCAAGAGAAGGCCCCAGCCATGGACCACAGCAAGATGGGACACGGCACCATGCAGGGACAGATGGAGGGCATGGATCATTCGAAGATGAACCATGGCTCCGCTGAAGCCCCGAGAACTACCAGTCGTACGCCGATTCCCGTTCTGACGGATGCTGATCGCCAAGCGGCTTTCCCGCCATTACCTGGCCACAAGGTTCACGACAGCGCCATCAACAGTTTTTTCCTGCTCGATCAGCTCGAATACCAGGACGCAGATGAGGGCAGCACCCTGGCCTGGGATGCGTCGGGCTGGGTAGGCGGTGATATCAACCGGGTCTGGTTCCGCTCCGAAGGCGAGCGTACCAACGGCGTGACCGAGGATGCTGAATTACAGCTGCTGTACGGCCGCTCGATCGGCCCTTGGTGGGATGTCGTCGCGGGCGTTCGCCAGGACTTCAAACCGGAGTCGCCGCAGACTTGGGCCGCCTTCGGTATCCAGGGCATGGCGCTTTACGCCTTTGAGGCCGAAGCCACGGCCTTCGTCGGCGAGAATGGCCAAACTGCTGCCCGACTAGAGGGCGAGTACGACATTCTGCTGACCAACCGGCTGATTCTCCAGCCAACTGCCGAAATGAACTTCTACGGCAAGAACGATCCTGAGCGAGGTGTGGGGTCTGGGTTGGCAAATACCGAGCTCGGCTTGCGTCTGCGTTACGAGATTGTCAGACAGTTTGCTCCCTATGTCGGGGTTTCCTGGAGCCGCTCCTATGGCAACACGGCAGACATGGTGCGCGACGAGGGCGGTGATGTAGACGAGGCGCGTTTTGTCGCCGGTATCCGGATGTGGTTTTGAGAACCTGACATGAAAAGAACAATTAAAACTTTGGTGGCGGCCGGCGTGGTCGGTAGCACAGCTGTCCTGGCCGGCGCCTACTTTGGCGTGGTCAACGTGGGGGCCGATGATCCCCATTTTCCTGCAGTGCATGCGTTTCTCACGATGGCCCGTGACCGCTCTATCGAAGTCCGTTCGCAGGACATCGAGGTTCCCAACCTGGATGATCAAGCTCTTATTCGCGCCGGTGCGGGCAACTACAACTCCATGTGTATCGGCTGTCATTTGGCGCCAGGTGTGGCGGAGACCGAGCTAAGCCAATCGCTTTATCCTGCGCCCCCCAACCTCGCCAAGATCGGTGTCGATGGCAATCCGTCAGCAGCGTTCTGGGTGATCAAGCATGGCATCAAGGCAACGGGTATGCCTGCGTGGGGCAAGAGCATGGGAGACGAGTACATCTGGGGCATGGTTGCCTTCCTCAACCAACTGCCGACGATGGATGCCAAGCAATACCAAACACTCGTCGCATCCAGTGGCGGCCATCAGCACGGTGGTGGGGAAACGCAGATGCATAACCATGAAGGACAGCACGGCGACAACAAGCCTGGCCATCATGACAATAGTGGCGGTGGCGATGACCATCATGGATCAGGTGATGCTGGAGAGCCTGGTCATCACGATGCCGCGGCTACGGATAGCGAGGGTGGCTCCGCACCTAAGGCAGGTCACCATTCGGATATGAGTGGCGATGACCACCATGCTGGGGATGAGGCGTCGTCCAACGGAGGTGATCATCACGCCGAGCAGGCTCCGAACGCCTCGCCCAAGACCCACACCCACGCCGATGGCAAAGAGCACGTACATGAAAGCTAAATATCTGGCCTTACTGGCCGCTCTCTCCGTCACGTCTGCGGTTCAAGCAGCTGATGCCCTGACGATTGATGTCCATCGTGATGCCAATTGCGGATGTTGCAAGAAGTGGATTTCACACCTCGAAGCGAATGGCTTCAAAGTCGTCGACCATGTTGAAAGCAACATGACAGCAGTGAAGCAAAGACTGGGCGTCGCGCCACGGTTAGCGTCTTGCCACACCGCGGTGATTGACGGCAAGTTCGTCGAAGGTCATGTGCCGGCGGCTCAGGTCATCGAACTCACCAAGCGCGATGATCTGCTGGGCATCGCTGTTCCCGGGATGCCGGCGGGCTCCCCCGGCATGGAAGTCGATGGCGTACAGCATGCCTACCAGGTCATTGGCTTGACCAAGACGGGTTCTGATCAGGTCGTTGCAGAATATCCCGCCCAGTAGTACTGCCTGCCAGCACGGCCGCTTGTGTGTAGTGGCCGACTCATTTTCATACGTCCTTTAACCTAAGTAAAAAAGGCGCCCTAGGGCGCCAAGGGCTGTCTCCAAACCAAAGGAGCACTACGAGGGGACAGCAGGACCAAGGAGCGAGCGGGCAATCAACCCGCTCGCTTGCCAGGGTTAGAGAACTTCCAGCGGGTACTCGACAATCAGGCGGAACTCATCCAAATCCGACTCGAAGTCGGTGGCGCGAGTCGTGGCTTGTCGAATGCGAAAGGACATGTCCTTCAACGACCCAGACTGCACAACGTACTTGGCCTCGATGTCCCGCTCCCAGCGCTTCTGGTTGGTCAACGGATCGCCGTTGTCATCACGGCGCATATAGACTTCGTTGGCGTTGCTGTAGTCGGCATCCCAGCCCTGGGCATATCGAGTCATGAAGCTCAATCCAGGCACACCGAAAGGCTCCATATCCAGGTCATAGCGCACTTGCCATGACTTCTCCTTCGGCGAGTTGAAGTCGCTGTACTGGATGGAGTTGTCGAGGTAGATGGAGTCCGATTGGCGCAAGTAGTCGAAGTCATCATCGCCATTGTTGCGCTGGAGACCCACCAGCACTGTATGAGCGCCGAATTGGATGCCGACCTTGCCGCTCCAGATGTTGTTATCGAAGCTCCCGAGGAGCTGCCTCCCTTCATCGACCGCCTTGTAGTAGTTCAGCCCGCCGATCAAGGCGACATCGTCCGCAAGCGGGTAGCTCAGCGTGGTGCCCGCGTAATATTGATTCCAGGCATCCTTGAGGCGGCTGGTGTAGAGACTAAAGCCGACGTTGTCATTAAGCGTGTAATCACCACCGAAATAGGCGATCCATGGCGAGTCCACTTCGCCCGCGTAGAAGGTAGCGAAGCCGTCGCGCATGCTGCTGGTATTGGGTTGGCTCATCGAGTGGAGGCGACCGCCTTGAAGCGACAGTCCTTCCACGCTGCTGTTGACCACGGTGACACCTCGGAAACTCTCCGGTAAAAGCCGTGCATCACCGTATTAGACGACCGGGCTGACGGGAAAGACGTCGCCTACCTTGATCTCGGTATCCATGAACCGAGTTTTCACCGCGCCCCCCAGTTTGGAGTAGTTGTCCTCAGCCTGCCCGAGGCTGTTGTAAGGCATCACGTCGACTGAGCCGCCTGCTCCAGAACGGCCGTCGCCGGTGTCAAGCTTGAGCCCTAGCATGGCAAAGGCATCGACACCAAAGCCTATGGTGCCCTCGGTGAAACCAGACTCGAATCTGCCTATCACGCCATGCGCCCACTCTTCCGAATAGCCATTACCCGAGCTGCTGGACTGGCCTTTACGGAAATCGCGGTTGAAGTAGAGATTTCGATTGAGAATGGTCAGGCTGCTGCCTTCGATAAATCCCTCGCCTTTCTCGCCGGCGGCCATTGCAGCTTGCCCGGTACTGACGCTCAGAGTGAGCAGAGAAAGTCCTAACAGGGTTCTGTTATTCATAAATGCTCCTGATGTTATTGGCAGTTGTCATTGTGTGGTCGCATATATGTGCCAAGCGCGCCGGGCATAGCCAGGCACGCCTTGATCATATTTCCACATGCCAAATAACGTCAGGGTGACTTGGAAATTACATTTCAGTCAGCGCGATGTCATTTATCTAGTTTTGATTACGGCAACCTGTCCCGGCTGCCCGGTATTCAAGAATATTCAGATCGCCATTGGAGTCCTCGTAGGTCATCTGGGCCGGCATCACACCGCAGCTAGAGTCCGTCGGGGTAGTGGCCACGACCCTGGCGATATCGAGTTTCATGCCGTAGCGGTAATGAATAACTTCAGGCGGATTCTTTCCGTTAGCGGCAGCATACTCTTGCATGGCCTGCTCATTGGCCTGAATCATCCGACCATAAACACGATCAGCGCCGCCTTCTGCCAGAGTGGCAGAGGAAACAACCATAGCGGCAAGGGCTGCAATAACTTTGAGGCTTTTCATGTTTAATCACTCCTTCAAGGTGGTGATTAAAATATAAACGCAAGACCCTGTCACAAACGTGAAGCGAGAATTACATTCCTGTAATGGATCTAAACTCTTTGAGAGTAAAGGTTTTGATACGTCAGTTATGTTTGGCACTCGTCAGAGCAATTACAGGCGTCGGCTACCGAAGATAACAATTTCTACCCAGGTATCAGTGAGTGGGTCATTGGAAAGTCAGCTTTGGTGAGGCGATCGTTAGCGGTAGTAATGCACTCTTGGCGGCTCCCCATAGTCGCCGTCTGTGCATTTCGCTAAATGCGTGCGCTGCACAAACAGTGCAACGCACGGATTATTGCTAATTACAACAGCGGAAGTGTGTAGCTGACGATCAGGCGGTTCTCGTCAACATCGTTGCCGAAATTGGTCGAACGTAGCGTGGCGTTGCGCCATTTTACGCCCAGGTTTTTCAGCGCACCGTTCTGGAAGACATAGGCGATGTCAGTATTGCGCTCCCATTCCTTACCATCGGCTTTGCCTGCGCCTAGATCAATATTGTCACCAGTCAGGTAACGGGTCATGAACGTCAAGCCAGGGATGCCAACGCTGGCAAAGTTGAAGTCATAGCGGGCCTGCCATGAAGTTTCGTCTTTGTTAGCGAAGTCGCCGATCTGTACATAGTTGACCAGGAACGGATCGGTGCCGTTGATGTAGGCGTAACCGGTGTCTCCGCTCATGCTCTGGTAACCAACGCCGAGTGCGTGGCCGCCAAAGGCATAGGTGAACATCGCCCCGAATGCCTTGTTGTCGACGTTGCTGTTGCCTTCGTCGGTGGAGCGAGCGTAGCGCAGATCAGTTTTCAGCGATTGTTTGTCACCTAGCGGCAAGGTGTGCAGGACCGTGAAAATATGCTGCTTGTAGAACTCGTCCAGATTGCCGTAGTTGTAGCCGGTGGCCAGGTTGCTGTTCCATTTGTAGGTCGCCCCGGCGAAGTTGAATTCATCGCTCGTCTGGGTTCCGCCGCCGCTGATAGCGCGGGCTGCGCCGCTGGCAATGCTGAGGTCTTCGCTATCGGATGAGTCGCGCTGACTTACTTGCTTGAGCTGGCCTGCATCGAAGGTAAGCCCGTCAATCTCCAGCGAATTCAGGTGCCCGCCTTGAAAGGTCTGTGGCAGCAGGCGCGAATCGTTTGCTTGGACGGTTGGCAGTCTGGGTTGCAGCGTGCCCAGTTTCAGCACGCTGTTTGAGGCGCGCAGCTTCGCGGTTAAGCCCATCTCACCATATTCATCCTGCGCGGCACGAGGTGCTTCTTTATCGCGCTTGAGCAGGCCCGAGCCTGAGCGGTCGGCGCTAGAGTCCAGCTTGAGGCCAAGCATGCCAATGGCGTCGATGCCCACGCCGACTGTCCCTTCGGTGAACCCGGATTCGTAGCGCAGCAGGAAGCCCTGGGCCCATTCTTCCTGCTTTGATTGGCTGGCTGAGTCTTGGCGGAAGTCGCGATTGAAATAGAAGTTACGCGCTTCCAGCCCGGCTTTGCTGTCTGCGAAAAACTCAGCTGCGGCTGGCTGGCTAAGACTGAGTACCCCAGTACTCACCGCGACTGCCAAGAGGGTCTTCTTCATTGTTGTTTATCCATGTTCAGGGGGGTGGCATATCGGGGAGCCGTCGCTGTATGCCGTGCTCTCCGAATAGGGGCGGGTTCCTCTGCGGCCAATCTTCGGCTGGTCGTTATGCCTGTACGCCTGCAGGTCTAGGTCGAGGAACCATTGCGGACTTTGGGGAAGATCAAACGGAATACGGTGAAGCTGCCTGGCAGGCTACTGACCTCGACCGTGCCCTGATGCAGGCTCATGATCGAGCGAACAATTGCCAGGCCCAGCCCTGTCCCACCTTCGGCACGAGAGCGGCTGGTATCGACGCGGTAGAAGCGTTCGAACAAATGAGGGATGTGCTGTGCGGGGATGCCAATCCCCGGGTTTCCCACCGAGAACGACACGGTTTCGCTGTGCTTCTCGATCAGCAGCGAGATGTTTGCGCCAATGGGGCTGTGCCGAATCGCATTGGACAAGAGGTTTGAAATGGCGCGCTGTACCATCAGCCGATCACCGAAGGTTCGGCCGGCCCCGGAAATGCTCAGGCTGATCTGTTTCTCTTCAGCGGAGATGCTGAACAGATCCACAACGCGTCTTGCCTCGTCCTCCAGTGCAATCTTCTCGAAGGGAACCAGGGATGCGGGGTGGCTGACTTGAGCGAGAAACAGCATGTCGGACACGATTCGGGTGACGCGCTCCAGCTCTTCTGTGCAGCATTCCAGTACGGCTTTGTACTCCTCAGGTGGACGCTGTCTTGAGAGCGTTACCTGCGCTTTACCCATCAGGTTGGTGATAGGTGAGCGCAACTCATGGGCCAGGTCATCAGAGAACTGCGATAGCTGCTGAACGCCACCATCAAGACGATGCAGCATGAAGTTGATGCCGTGGGCCAGCGCGCTGAGTTCTTGTGGAAGTTTGTCGACGGAAATCCGATGGGTCAGATCCTGCGTGGATATCAGCGATGCAACCTGGCGAAATTGCCGGAGCGGAGAAAGGCCCCGTTGTACAATCCACCATGCGCCCATGCCAATTAGCGCCAGAAGAAGAGGGAGCGCGATCAACGTTGACTTGAGGTAGGCACTGAGCAGTGCTTCGTCGGCAGATCGATCAATTGAGAGTAAGACCCTGACGTGGTCGCCGTCGTTGAGCAGCATCACCTTGGATGCGGTCAGGAAGTTGTTTCCCTCAGCATCCGACCAGCTTTGGTAAATAGGGGTATCGCCTGCTGGTATGTTGGCAAGAATGGGCTCCCTGGATTTCTCACCCAGATTCAGGAGTAATTTGGTGCCTGACTTTTTCCCGTAGATCGTCAGGTGCAGATTGTCATGCCCCATGACCAGATCCAGCAGCTCGTGAGGTTGCTGGGCAATTGCATGTGCGCTCATGTCTTCGGCGAGATTGTGCTGAATCTGCTCAAGTTTGCCGTCAAGACTCTGCTTGGCCAACGAGTCCAGCTCATGGGTAAGCGCGAAGTAGGCGAGTGCTGCTAGCAGAACAACCAGTGCCGCCCCCATCACGCTGACCGACAGGCCAAGGCGCATGGATAGACTGGTCGGCTTCATGCACGTTCCTCAAGCACGTACCCGACACCCCTGAGGGTGTGAATCAGCTTGTTATCGAACGGGTCATCAATTTTGGCGCGTAGTCTGCGGATGGAGACTTCGACGACGTTGGTGTCGCAGTCAAAATTCATATCCCAGACCAGCGAAATGATCTGGGTGCGCGATAGCACTTCCCCAGAGCGGCGCATCAGTAGGTGCAGCAACGCAAACTCTTTAGTGGTCAGGTCGATGCGCTGCTCACCACGGAACGCGCGGTGCCTCGCCGGATCAAGCTCAAGGTCGGCTACCCGCAGCACTTCCGGTACTGGAATTTGCTCGCTTCGCCGTAGCAACGTACGAATTCGCGCAAGTAACTCAGGGAACTCGAACGGTTTGACTAAATAATCATCCGCCCCCAAATCCAGGCCTTTAATTTTATCCACTAAGCGCCCGCGTGCAGTCAGCATTATCACGCGAGTACTGCTGTTACTGCGTATATGCTCAAGCACGCCCCAACCATCAATTCCAGGCAGGTTTACATCAAGCACTACCAAGTCGTAAGTGTGCTGCCTAACAAGGTGGAGACCGTCCACGCCAGTGGCGGCCTTATCAACTACATAGCCACTTTCGCTTAAACCTTGGTGTAAGTATTCGGCAGTCTTGGGCTCGTCCTCGACAATAAGGATTCGCATAAAAATTCACCTTAAAATATGCGGCCAGTATTTTTAGATATTTTTTTGTTATGGCTGCGGAGTGGTTTTAATTCTTTCATCGGCGGTCACGGATATGACCTACGGCTTTTCAGGTTGCTCCAAGGCTAAAGCCTGAAGCGGCTTTAGGGTCAAGCTGTAATGCCTATTTCGCATGGCTCAAAGGGGTTAAGCGACAACATGTCGCAGTACTTGTCCTTATCCAAAACACCCAACTTTTGACTGGCAGGGCTGCCCGGGGGCGCTACCCGCGAGGCAACCGCTATTTAACTGTGTTTGTTTCTAGTTGTTGCTGGGCGCTAAATTGCCTGCTCTCTTGAGCGCTGCCAATACTAATACAGGCCTACTTGGAAAAGTGCTGGATAACGTATTTGTAATTTTCCAGTCACCTTGCTGATAGGCATGGAGCACTACATTCTGCCGGGAATTGGCTTTCTACTTATTTTCCCAAGCGATAATCCTCGATATCCCTCGGGATTAATAAATATAAAGGCCTTCATTATATTCCAGCAGAGCTAGTTCTGTGGAGGACTTTAAGTGCATGTAAAAACAATGGCCGGACATGGAGTTGGAATAGGTAAATTCTGTGTATTTTCAGGGCTACTGGCTGCATTGTTAATTGCTCCAGTTCCAACAACTGCTGCCGAATCAACAAGGCAGTCAATAACGATTGATGAGGCGTTTGCGCAAGCGCTCACTGAGAACCAGGAGTTCGCTGCAGCACAATGGAATACAGGTATTGCCGAAGGTGCTCGTACTCAAGCTGGGCTGATCCCGAATCCTGAGTTGTCCTGGAGCGTTGAGGACACGCGCAGTGAGTCGCGCGTTACCAGCATTCAGGTATCTCAGCCAATTGAGCTGGGAGGCAAGCGTAGCGCGCGTATTGATGTGTCTGAGCGTGATCAGGACGCGGTGGCGATTGATCTGGAGCGTAAGAAAAACATCTTGCGCGCTGAGGTCATCCAGGCCTTTTACTCAGCTCTGCGTGCCCAGGAAGGACTGCAGCTTTCCACACAGTCGTTAGACCTTGCCCGTCGCGGACTTCAGGTGGTCGAAGGGCGCGTAAAGGCCGGCAAGGCTTCGCCAATCGAAATTTCGCGTGCTCAGGTGCAGCTTTCGGAAATTCAACTGGAGCTGAATCGCGCACGCCTCAATCAAAGCAATGCCTACAAGCAACTGGCGCTCATAACGGGTGCCAAGACACCGAACTTCGCGCATGTCGAGGGTGATCTTGAGCGCCTGCCGTACCTGCCGTCGCAGGCTGAGATGCTTGCACGCATAACAGATACAGCGGACCTACGGCTGGCCAACACGCAAATCCAGCGTGCCGAGTCTTCCTTGGAACTCGAAAAGTCGCAGCGCATTCCAGACCTCACCGTCAGCGTTGGCAGCCAGTACGACGAAGGGCTTGGCGAGCGCGTCAATTTGCTCGGCTTGTCGATGCCTATTCCGTTGTTCAACCGCAACCAAGGCAATGTGCTGGCCGCTGCTCAAGGAGCTGACCAAGCGCGGGATTTGCGCAATGCCGCAGAGCTCCGCCTGCGCGCGGAAGCCCAGCAGGCATTTGAGCAGTGGGAAAGCGCTAGAAGTGAAGTCGACTCGATCAGCGGCACACTGCTGCCGACCGCGCAGCAAGCAGTAGAGGGCGCAGTACGTGGATTCGAGATGGGCAAGTTTGCCTTTATCGATGTACTCGATGCTCAGCGCACCCTCGTAAGCATGCGCTCCCAATACCTGAATACCCTGGATGAAGCTATTTCGGCCTGGGTGAGCTTGGAGAAGATTTACGGCTCCCAACTCAACATCGAATTCAAAAAATAAGCATCTCTCACACCTACATAACGCCTTAGATGGTCGCGTCATGCGACATGAAGCCTCGCCTGCTTTCCTGGCGGCTGCATGTTTATTGAGCGCGTTTAGTCGCCGCCTGGGCATGAGTCAAATTCAATACTTTTGATAATTTGGAGTTACCAATGGCATCAACAACTCCCAGAAAGCAGTGGCTGATGATTGTGGCTGTTGTCGTCATCGGTTTAGCCGTGGCGGGTCTGATTCTAAGTGGTAGCCCTGGTAAGTCCGGGGAGGAAGGCCATGGCCATGATGAGAGTCATGAGGATGTATCGGCTCACGCAGATCCCGAGCACCACGGGGAGGCTTCGGCCGACGAGCATGAAGAGGCCGATGAGCATGCAGATAAAGAGCACCATGAAACTGTAGAACCCACCAAGGGCGAGCATGGCGGCAAGCTTTTCACCGAGGGTGATTATGCACTTGAAGTGACGATTTTTGAGGAGGGCGTAGAGCCTCAGTTCAGGCTCTATACCTACCTGGACGGTAAGCTTTTAAATCCTACTGAAAGCACGGTACAGGTGACCTTGTTGCGTCTTGGCCAACCTGCGCAAATCATCAATTTCAGCAAAGAGAATGACTACCTACGTGGCGATGCCGCGGTTGTAGAGCCGCATTCATTCCAGGTTTCCATCAGCGCCAAGCACAGTGGCAAGAGCTATTCGTTCGGTTACGAGCAGGTTGAGGGCCGCGTGACGATGACGGATGCGCAGCTTGAGCAGGGTGGCGTCACGCTCGCCACTGCTGGTCCAGCGAAAATCGCCTCCACGCTGCAAGTGCTCGGCGAGGTTCGTTACAACGGTGACCGCACGGTTCAGGTGACCCCGCAACTTGCCGGGCGCGTCGACTCGGTGGCGGTTAGTGCTGGCGATACGGTCAGCAAGGGTCAGGTATTGGCCAAAATCTCCAGCCAGGCGCTGGCCGAACTGCGTGGCGAGCTAATGGCCGCCCAGCAACGCTCTGCGCTTGCCCGCACGACCTATGCACGTGAAAAGCAATTGTGGGAAGAGAAGATTTCCGCCGAGCAGGACTTCCTGCAGGCGCAAGTTGCCATGCAGGAAGCTGCTATCGCAGTGCAGCGCGTCCAGCAACAAATCGCTTCGCTGGGCGGTGCCCCGGCCAAAGGCCAGAATCTCACCGAATTCGAGATTCGTGCCCCTATCGATGGCGTGATAACCAGCAAAAGCATCTCTGTTGGTGAAGTACTCAAAGAGGACTCCGCAGTCTTTACCGTCTCGGATTTGTCGACCGTATGGGTGGACTCAACCGTCGCGGCGAAAGACTTGGGCGTAATCGCCGAAGGGCAAAACGTTGTCGTGAGCTCCAGCGCATTCGCCGCCACGGCTAAGGGCTCCATTTCCTATGTCAGCGCTCTGGTTGGGGCGCAAACCCGCTCGGCGACTGCTCGCATCGTGCTAGCCAACCCAGATCGGATATGGCGGCCTGGTTTGCCAGTGACGGTCGAGGTGATTGCCCAGGAGAACGACGTTCCCGTTGCAGTAGCGGTCGAAGCGATCCAGACCGTTCGCGATTGGCAGGTAGTGTTCGGCCGCTTCGATAACCAGCTAGAAGCTCGGCCTCTTGAGCTGGGCAAATCCGACGGCCACTTCGTCGAGGTTATCTCGGGTCTGAAGGCGGGCGATCGATACGCGCTGAAGAACAGCTTCCTGATCAAAGCTGAGCTTGGCAAAGCCGGCGCGAGCCATGACCACTAATTCGGAGTCGAGCTATGAAACAAGTTACAGCTATTTTTCGTCCGATCCGGCTTGAAGCCGTCGAGCAAGCGCTGCACGCACTGCCGCATCTACCAGGATTCACCATCCTGCCAGCCCATGGTCATCCGCGTGGTCACGGCAAGGATCATGGATATATCGCAGACGAATGGAATCCAGACGCCCATCAGCATCTCGTGCTGCTGGCGTTCTGCTCCGATGAGGTTGCCGATGAGATCGTCCATGCCATCGAGAAGGCCGCCCACACAGGTGTTCCCGGTGATGGAATCGTCGCCGTGGCCCCTTTGACCGACGCATTGCGCATCCGTACTGGAGAGCGCGGTGATGCTGCGCTTTAGGGGAAATTGACATGTACGAACGATTAATTCGCTTCGCCATCGACCAGCGCTGGCTAGTCTTGCTGGCTGTGCTCGGCATGGCGGCGTTGGGTGTTTACAGCTACCAGAAGTTGCCGATTGATGCGGTTCCCGACATCACCAACGTGCAGGTGCAGATCAATACCGAGGCAAAGGGCTACTCGCCACTGGAAACTGAGCAACGCGTGACCTTTCCGATTGAATCGGTAATGGCTGGGCTGCCCAACTTACAGGAAACGCGTTCAATCTCACGCTACGGGTTGTCGCAGGTCACCGTCATTTTCGAAGACGGCACAGACATCTACTTCGCTCGTCAGTTGGTGAATGAGCGGATACAGGAAGCGCGTAGCAATCTACCCAGTGATCTGTCGCCGAGCATGGGGCCAATCGCTTCTGGTCTGGGCGAGATCTACATGTGGACCATCGAGGCGCAAGACGGTGCGAAGAAGCCGGATGGCAGCGCCTATACTCCGATGGATTTGCGTGAGATTCAGGACTGGATCGTCAAGCCGCAACTGCGAACCGTCAAAGGTGTTACCGAGATCAACACCATTGGCGGTTATGCCAAGGAGTTCCAGGTTTCACCCAAGCCGGAGCGCCTGGTCGCACATGGCCTCAGCCTGCAGGACATTGTGGTTGCGTTGGAGAGCAATAATGCCAACGTTGGTGCGGGCTACATCGAACGCAGCGGCGAGCAGTACCTGATCCGCGCTCCGGGACAAGTCGGCAATATCGCTGACATCGCCAACATCATCATCAAGAACACCGATGGTGTTCCTGTGCGCATCGGTGATGTGGCCGAGGTTGGCCTGGGTAAGGAGCTGCGCACCGGGGCCGCTACTGAGAACGGCCAGGAGGTGGTGCTCGGCACTGCCTTTATGTTGATTGGTGAGAACAGCCGCTATGTATCGCAGGCTGTCGACCAGCGCATAAAGGAGATCAATCGCAACCTGCCGAAAGGAGTCATAGCGAAGACGGTCTATGACCGCACTGTATTGGTCGATAAGGCCATCAATACGGTGAAGAAGAATCTGATCGAAGGCGCTCTGCTGGTTATCGCTATCCTGTTCCTGTTCCTGGGTAACATTCGGGCGGCCCTCATCACCGCAATGGTGATTCCGCTGTCGATGCTGTTCACCTTTACGGGCATGGTCAGCAACAAGGTCAGCGCGAACCTGATGAGCCTTGGCGCACTCGATTTCGGCATCATCATCGATGGTGCCGTGGTGATCGTAGAGAACTGCGTGCGTCGTTTGGCTCACGCCCAGGCCGCAGCAGGCCGAACGTTGACCCGTAATGAGCGCTTCCATGAGGTGTTCGCGGCGTCGAAGGAGGCGCGTCGTCCACTGCTGTTCGGCCAACTGATCATTATGGTGGTGTACCTGCCGATATTTGCGCTGACCGGCGTGGAAGGCAAGATGTTCCACCCAATGGCGTTCACCGTGGTGACAGCCCTGTTCGGAGCCATGATCCTCTCGGTGACATTCGTCCCGGCAGCTGTTGCACTGTTCCTCAATGGCAACGTCAGTGAAAAAGAAAATCGGCTAATGGCCTGGGTCAAGCAAGGCTACGCGCCGTTGCTAGATTGGGTCATGGTCAGCAAGCCGTTAGTGCTGACCATTGCGACAGTCATCATGGTGCTTTCTGGTTTAGCTGCTTCGCGGATGGGCAGTGAGTTCGTGCCGAGCCTGGATGAGGGCGATATCGCTTTGCATGCCCTGCGTATTCCTGGCACTAGCCTTTCGCAAGCAATTGAAATGCAGGTGCAACTCGAACAACGAATCAAATCCTTTGCCGAGGTTGATACGGTGTTCGCCAAGCTTGGAACTGCTGAAGTCGCAACCGATCCAATGCCGCCGAACGTGGCGGACAACTTTGTCATGCTAAAGCCGCGCGACCAGTGGCCCGATCCTGATCGCAGCAAAGCCGATTTGGTTGCGGCGATGCAGGAGGCGGTTGAACAGGTTTCCGGCAACAACTATGAGTTCACTCAGCCCATTCAGATGCGCTTCAACGAGCTGATCTCCGGCGTACGCAGTGACGTCGCAGTGAAAGTGTTTGGCGATGACATGGATGTGATGAACGAGACCGCCGAGCAAATCGCTGAGGTGCTGGAGGGTATTCCAGGAGCAGCTGATGTGAAGGTCGAACAGACCACCGGTCTGCCGATGCTCAGCGTACAAATCGACCGTGAGAAAGCCGCACGATTCGGTTTGAATGTCTCGGAGATTCAGGACGCCATTTCCACCGCCATCGGCGGGCGCGAGGCGGGTGCACTGTTTGAAGGTGACCGGCGTTTCGATATCCAAGTTCGCCTGGCGGACGAGTGGCGCAATGATGTCGACAAGATCCAGCAGCTACCTATTCGTCTGGCCAATGGCGATGGGTTGGATGGCCCAGGGTTTGTGCGCTTGGCTGATGTGGCGAGTGTGGTGTCCGCACCGGGGCCGAACCAAATCAGCCGTGAAAGTGGCAAGCGCCGCGTGGTGGTCACCGCTAACGTTCGCGGTCGCGATATCGGCTCATTTGTCGCCGAGGCCGAGAGCAAGATCGCCCAGGCGGTTAGCGTCCCTACAGGCTACTGGACGACCTGGGGCGGCACCTTCGAGCAGCTTCAGTCGGCGGCCAAGCGCCTGCAGATTGTCGTACCGGTCTCATTGCTGCTGGTGTTCACACTGCTCTTTATGATGTTCGGCAATGTCAAAGATGGCCTGCTGGTGTTCACCGGCGTGCCCTTCGCGCTGACAGGCGGGATCATGGCCTTGTGGCTGCGAGATATTCCGCTCTCGATCTCCGCGGGCGTGGGTTTCATTGCTTTGTCGGGCGTGGCGGTGCTCAACGGCCTGGTAATGATTTCCTTCATTCGCAGTTTGCGTGAGAACGGCATGGGGCTGGACGAGGCTATTCGTGAAGGCGCGTTGACTCGTTTGCGTCCGGTGCTGATGACAGCTTTGGTGGCGTCTCTGGGCTTTATTCCAATGGCCACTGCCATCGGTACGGGCGCAGAAGTTCAGCGCCCTCTGGCGACGGTGGTGATTGGCGGAATCTTGTCTTCAACCGCGCTGACGCTGCTGGTTTTGCCATTGCTCTACCGCTTGGCCCATCGTCTGCGCTAAGTTCACAGCGCTATTTGTGTGCAACTGAAAAGCCCCGCTCTTGAGCGGGGCTTTTTGCTTACCGTAAATACCGCTCAATGTGGGCAGTGACTGTGCCTGTGACGTCCTCAGCGGTTTTATTTACGCCAAATGAGAATCGGCACTGCCCGGATGTAGACAAGCTCACCCACCAACTCAACCAGCGTCTGGGTGATGACCGCTGCGGCTGCAAGCCCTCGTATTTCTTCAGGCAATGCCAGGGCCAGCGGAAGAACCACCAACGAGTTACGTGTGGCGGTACTGAAAGTAACCGCTCTCGCCGTCGAGGCGGGCAGTTTATAAGCTCTTGAAGCGAGTGCGCCCACTACGGGGGCCAAAAGCATGAAACCGATATACACCGGGATCACCGGTAAAAGCTGGTCGATATCACGTACCACCGGCGAGATTTGCGACCCAACCACCGCAATGAGAACTGCCGCCATCGCAGGGACTGGCATCCATGCCCATACGGTGTTCCAGCTACATACGACCCGCGAGCGCTTAGCCAAGGCTGCTGTAACCACCGCGAACAACAAAGGCGCGACAATCAGTGCGAGAAACGCTTCAACGAAAGGGCCTATCGAGATAACGACTTCGGATTGCTCCCCTAGCATGAAAGCCAAATACACAGGCAACAGCACAAGCTGCAACAGCAAGAGGATGGGGGTTGCTGCAAGAATCGCACGCGAGTCGCCTTTGCCAATGTGAGTAAAGACCACCACGTAGTCGATACAGGGGGTGAGCAAAACCAGAAGAGCGCCGATTAGGATTGCCGGGTGGTCTGCGAGCCCTCTGGTTAGTGCCCACACCAGCAGTGGAATCAGTACGAAATTGGCGATAAGCAAGGCTGACATGAAGCGCTTGTTGCTAAGACTTTCGCGAAGATCAAGAAAGGGAATTTGCAGGAACATCGCGTACATCAGCACGGCGATGGTCGGGGTCAGTAATGCGTTCAGGCTCTGCGCAGCTGCAGGAGCTATTAACCCACCGATTGCCGCTGCAATGACCGCAACGAAATAGATCGGTATCTGGTTTTGTTCAAGCGCATCCCTACTCATAGCATCCTCAAGGAGGAAAAAACGTCAGCTTACATTAGGTAGCGGAGAGCGTGGGGGCACTCTTGGATGGCCTGAGCCTTGAAGGATTGAGATAGGCGCAGCGTCTGGCTACTGAACGAGTGTCTGCTGACGGTACAAGGGCGCGGTGTTCAAATGACACCGTGCTCTAGCATCGTGGAGATAGCCAAGTGCATTTGCAGATATCAGGCAGATCAATGTAAGGCCTTCGGCCCGTATCATTTTGCCCTTCTTGCTACACGCTGACAGCGATGGCTTGTTGCTGATATGAATTACATGCGAAGGAGTAGAGTTTAGTTCTCTAGCGTGGCGTTTTATATTCTCAGTTAGGCTATTGGATATGGAGGGGGTTAAATAAAAAAAGCGCCCCGAAGGGCGCTGAGGGTACACCTCTTTCCAAAGGAGCTCGGGAGCTTCTAGAGGTGAACATCGTTCGGAAGTGAGCAGTTAGTCAGCTTTGGTTTCTTTTTTAGTATCGGTATCGATCCGATCTTGGCTGCTGTTCTTAACCTTTGACTCGTCCGCCTGCTTGGCGGCGGGCTTAGTTCCGTGAATTCGTTTTTGATCTGCTCGAAATCTTTCCTGAAATTTCATTGAGCGGTCGTAACCATCTCCTCTTGCATAAGTCTGTGTTGAGGCCGCAAGAAGTAACGATCCAATAATCAGGGCTTTCAATATCTTCATAAGGCAGGCCTCGTAAAATTCAATTAATAGCTTGTCGAGTTTTATGGACAAGTTCTGCAAGTTCGAATGAATTTTACTAGATGGAAGCTAACAGCAGCGTGAGCTCAACATTACATTCTTGAAATCTAATCACTATCTTTCTTGTTATGCATGAGCAGGCAGGGCTTTTAGAGCCCGCCCGCCCATCCATTTTTAGAGCACGCTCAGTGGGTACTCGACGATCAGACGAACCTCGTCCAGATCCGACTCGTAATCCGTTGCGCGGGTAGTCATCTGGCGAACACGGAAGGACATCTCTTTCAGTGAGCCCGTTTGGACGACGTACTTGGCTTCGATGTTGCGTTCCCAGCGCTTCTGGTCAGTCAGCGGGTTGCCATCGGTATCACGACGCATATACACACTGTTGGCGTCGGAATAGTCCGCATCTGTACCCAGCGCATAGCGCGTCATGAAGGTCAGTCCAGGAACGCCATAGCTGGCCATATCTAGGTCGTAGCGCAGCATCCAGGACTTCTCTTTCGGCGAGTTGAAGTCGCTGTACTGAATAGAGTTGTCGAGGAAGATGGAATCAGACTGGCGCAGGTAGTCGAAATCATCGTCGCCGTTGTTGCGCTGGTGCGACAGGGCAACGCTGTGTGCACCGAACTGCACACCCACTTTGCCGCTGTAAATGTCGTTATCGAACTCACCCAACAGCTGCTGGCCGTCATCAACAGCTTTGTAGTAGTTCAAGCCACCGAACAAGGAAACACTGTCGGTCAGCGGGTAGGTGAAGGACGTACCGGCATAGTGCTGCTTCCAAGCATCCTTGAGTTGGCTGCTATAGAGACTAAAGCTCAGGTTGTCATTTAGCGAATAGTCACCGCCGAAATAGGCAACCCATGGCGACGCGACAGAGCCCGCATAGAATGTTGCGAATTCATCACGCATGGTGCTGACTTGCGGCTGGCTCATGGCATGCAGGCGGCCACCTTGAAGGGTCAAACCATCAAAGCTAGTGTTCTCAACCGTGACGCCGCGAAAGCTTTCCGGCAGCAGGCGGGAGTCACCGTAGTGAACCACTGGCGTCATGGGGAAGACATCACCCACTTTGACAACGGTGTCGAGTACTCGGGCTTTTACTGCACCGCCAACTTTGGAGTAATCGTCTTCAGCTTCGCCGTCACTATTTACAGGAAGCATATTGACGGTGCCACCTGGGCCGTAACGACCATCGCCGGTATCCAGTTTAAGGCCGAGCATGGCGAAGGCATCAATACCGAACCCTACCGTGCCTTGGGTAAAGCCCGACTCAAACTTACCAATGATCCCGTGAGCCCATACCTCAGTGTAACCATTGTCCGTGGGGCTTGACTGGCCTTTACGGAAGTCACGGTTCATGTAGAAGTTACGGTTGAGAATATTGAAACTGCTACCTTCTACAAAACCTTCGGCTTGCTCTTCTGCGGCCGCCATGAGCGGAGCTGCACTGACAATCGCCGAAAATACTGCAAGGGATAGTTTGGTTTTATTAAGCATTTATTGCTCCTTTATAATTGGCAGTTATTAGTCTAGTTTTCGCCATGGCGTTCTTATAGGTATTGCACCCTCAAGCGCTCTGCGCCTTTGGGGAGCTGAGCCCTATCCTTGCAAGCTGAAGATAACTTGAAGATGATTGGAAGATTACAATTCTGTAATCTTCACAAGGCGGCAATAAAAGTTGTCTTAAAGCGACATTTGAATTCAGATTTTCAATAGAATCCGACGGGTAGGTCGAGAGAGCTCCGGCCTTGATCAGGCCGAATGATCACGACTGCCAGCTCATCGGACGGTGCACTCAGATTGACCGATAGCGCCGGGCTGATGTGCCAAGCCGGCAGGGGGGGACGCCGGTTGATCTTGTATGGAGGCCCGTAAGCCTCCATCCGAATCACCTTGTGCGGTTCGGGCATGCTGCTCACTCCCGTCGTGTAAGTCAGCATTTTGCTGATAAGCTGGAGCTGGCAGGCGCACTGCGTATATTCCAGCTCATGGCAGTAATGGTGCTTGGAACTGTGACCGCAGGAGTGTGAATAGCCATGGGCTCAGCGCTTGCCAGAGGAAGCGTTGGCTGATGCGGCCAAGAATCAAGCAAGGGGCGATGACTACAGCGGCTGAGAGTTTCCGTAGTTAAAGCCATTTGCCGCCAAGGCTGCCCAGCGGCGCTGACGGTGTGCGTAAAACAGGCGCGCAAAGAGCCACACGAATGGGGTGAGAATGCCGGCCTCGATAGTCACGCGATCTCGGTAAAGTGTTCCGCCACTCACCTCATGTGCCGTAATGAGGTGATCCCACTTGCTGATCAGCGGGCTATAGCCGTTGTCTCTAAGCATGAAGGTCTGAGCGTTTTCCATCTGCGGGTAGGTAATCACAATCGCCTGACGGCCAATGGGAAGTACGCCGAATAACTTCAGCTTGACCCAGTAGGTGCCCTCGCTCCAGGTATCAGGAAACTCAGCCGGAGCCAGCGGGCTGAAACTCAATAAGGGTGAAGCAACCTGACGCAGCAGGCGTGGTGTGCGCACCTGGGCGATCACCTCTGCAAGTGTGCACGGCAGCTGGGTGGCGAGATCGACTTGCATGGACACAATCACCGACTGGATGGGTTTTGCTCATCGCTCGCAAGCAAGGCCTGGAGTTCTTCAGGAACCGGCATGGGCTTGAACGCACTGACTCTGGAGCGGCCTGTATTGCCAATGGGCACCCAGATTTTGGAGAACAACAAGGCCGCGAAAATGCGCGGTATTTGCCCGGCCACCTCGCGATAATCGCCAATCTGCCAACCGAGCGTGAGCATCAGACAGTGTGATCTGGCGTGCAGCAAGGGCTGGCGTTGAGTCAGGATGTGCGCGCGCTCCAGCCATTGAAAGGCATCGGTATTACGCCTCTCCTGCATGGCGTGCTCGGCCTGTTGAAAGGCTTGTTCAATTGCGAGTTGCAATGCTGCTTTCATCTTCAATCCTCCGATCCTACTTTTTAAGCAGGCGCAGGCCGTTGAACACCACCAGCAGGCTGACGCCCATGTCGGCAAAGACGGCCATCCACATCGTCGCCTGCCCCGTTAGGGTAATGGCGAGAAACAGGGCCTTGATCCCTAACGCCAGCACGATGTTCTGCTTGAGGATGACGGCGGTCTGTTGAGACAGGCGGATGAAGGCCGGGATCTTGCGCAGGTCGTCATCCATCAAGGCCACATCCGCTGTTTCGATGGCCGTGTCCGTGCCGGCGGCGGCCATGGCGAACCCGATTTCGGACTTCGCCAACGCCGGCGCATCGTTGATGCCATCGCCGACCATTCCTACAACGTAGCCGCGCGCCTGCAATGCTTCAATAGCCTGCAACTTGTCGACTGGCAGGAGATTGCCGCGTGCTTCGTCGATGCCCACCTGCTGTGCGATGGCTTCTGCGGTGTGCGGGTTATCGCCGGTCAGCATCGTGGTCTTCACGCCAAGCGCATGAAGCTCCTCGATTGCCTGGCGGCTAGAGTCCTTGACGGTATCGGCAACGGCGAACAGGGCAATGGCACGCTGCGGATTGCACAGCACCACCACTGTTTTACCTTGGCGTTCGAGACGCTCCAGCGTCGCTTCCAGCTCGGGTGAGCAGAGGCCAAGCTCCTCCACCAGGCGGTGGTTACCCAGGTGGAAATCTATGCCTTCGATGGTGCCTCGAACACCTCGACCCAATAGGGCTTCGAATCCCTCAACGGCAGCAAACGTCAGGCCATTCTCAGTGGCATGCTTGGCTATTGCCTGCGAAACCGGGTGGTCAGAGCGACTGGCGAGGCTGGCAGCATGTGTACGGTAGAGTTCTGAGTCCTGTCCAACCAACGGCATGTAATCGGTCTGTACCGGCTTGCCATGAGTAATGGTTCCGGTTTTGTCGAGTGCCAGGAAGCCAAGCTTGCCACCGATTTCCAGATAGACGCCGCCTTTGACCAAAATGCCTTTACGCGCCGCCGCTGCCAGGCCACTGACAATGGTGACGGGCGTCGAGATGACCAAGGCGCAAGGGCAGGCGACCACCAGCAGCACCAAGGCACGGTAGATCCAGTCGTACCAGGGCTCGGCCATGAAGAGTGGCGGCACAATGGCGATTGCTAGGGCGAATAGGAATACGACAGGGGTGTATACCTTGGCGAATTGATCGACAAAGCGCTGGGTCGGCGCACGTGACCCCTGCGCCTCTTCGACCGCGTGAATGATACGTGCCAGCGTGGTGTTGGCAGCGGCGGCTAGGACGCGGTACTCCAGGGAGCCGGCTTCGTTGATGGTTCCTGCAAAAACCGGGTCGCCAATGATTTTCTCTACGGGCAGGCTTTCCCCCGTGATGGGCGCTTGGTTGATGGTGGAGTTGCCGGAAGTAACCTCGCCGTCGAGACCGATTCGTTCGCCCGGTCTTACCCTGACCAATGCGCCTACGGCGATGGTTTTAACGTCAACTTCAAGCCATGTACCATCGATCTGCTGCACCGTGGCGCGCTCAGGGGTCAGATCCATCAGGCCGCGGATGGCATTGCGCGCCCGATCCAGCGACTTCGCTTCGATCAACTCGGCGACAGAAAAGAGGAACATGACCATGGCCGCTTCTGGCCATTGCCCAATCAGCACCGCACCGGTCACCGCGATACTCATCAGCGCATTGATGTTCAGGTTGCGGTTCTTCAGCGCGATCCAGCCCTTCTTATAAGTCGTCAGGCCGCACAGCAGGATGGCGAGCAGCGCCACGCCAGCCACAACCCACTCCGGAGCAAGCTCGGCAAAGTGGATCACTTCAGCCGATACAGCAGCCACACCCGATAGCGCCAAAGGCCACCAGGCCTTCTTGCGCGGGGTTCCTTGCGTGCCTTCGTCTGATGTCGCTGCCCCTTCAACCACTGGCGTGAAACCAAGGTCGCGAATAGCGGCCAGTGCTGTTGGCAGTGCATCTGCTGTGTGGCGAATCGTCAGTACGCGCTGAATCAGGTTGAATTCCAACTCGCTGATGCCAGGGAGTGAGGACAGCTTGTCGCGGATCAGCTTTTCTTCCGTTGGGCAGTCCATCTGTTCTATTTTGATGCGGGCTTGTCCTTCGGCAGATAACGGTTCTGCTTGCATGCCCAGGGACGAGATCGCCGCTTCGATAGGCGCGGTCGACGGCAAGTTGTGCCATACCCCAAGAGTCCGATTGATCAGGTTGAAGTCGAGCTTATCTATGCCAGCGAGCTTGCTCAGCTTGTCCTGAATCAGCGACTGTTCGGTAGGGCAGTCCATTTGCGCAATGCGAAAGCTGCTGAGCCTGGAGCCAGCTAGGGCATTTACCGTTGAGGCTGTAGCGGAGGAGCACTTAATCGCCTCATTGGGGTCACAGCAGACATCCTTTGAAACCGCTTCAGGTTTGTGTTCATCACTGCAGCAGCCAGCCATGGGGGTATCCTCATTGATCAGTTGTGCAGAGTGAACACCCTGAAGCCACTACAGGGTCAAGCGTTTGTCGAAGAGGTATTCATGAAAATTGGAGAGCTGGCCAAGTTTGCCGATTGCCAAGTTGAAACGGTTCGCTATTACGAGCGCGAGGGGCTGTTGCCGGCTCCGGCTCGCAGCGAGGGTAATTACCGCCTTTACAGCAGTGAGCACCTTGAGAGGCTTACGTTTATTCGTAATTGCCGAACACTGGACATGACCCTGGACGAGATCAGAAGCTTGTTGGCGCTGATGGATCGGCCAGAGGGGAACTGTGAGGGTGTGAATAGCTTAGTGGATGAGCACATCGAGCATGTGCAAGCGCGAGTGACCAGCCTGCTGGCACTGCAACAACAGCTGGTTGAGTTACGCCACCGTTGCGCCTCTGAGCGGGGTGTAGACGAGTGTGGAATTCTTCAGCGGCTGAACACCACTGGCGGAGTCAGTGCACTTCCAGATGATGGCCATACCCACGTTGGGAAAAGCCATCGCCACTAAACAATGCGCCACCACCTGCAGTACTCGGCACGAGACATTGCAGGCGGTGGTGCGGGTTCGTTTGTTTACAAACTGCAAGCGCTTATTTGCTTTGTTCGATTTCAGCTTTAACCAGATCAATCAGTGGCTGTGCACCAAAGCTCAGGAGCGGCTTGCCATTCACAAAGAACGTGGGCGTCTGGCGCACGGCAGCAGCTTGGGCATCCTGGGCGTCTGTTTTAAGCGTTTCGGTGATATCGGTAGCCATCATCTCTGCGCGGGCCTTTTCCACATCTAAGCCTGCAGCTTCAGCAGCCTCCCAGGCTTTGAGCACCTGAGGGTCACTGTGCCATTGCGGTTGAGCCGCGATGATTGCCTCCAGAACCGGCTCATAGACCCCCTGCTTACGCGCAGTTTCAAGGATTCTTGCCGCTGTTTCAGAGCCGTCATGGAAGAGGACGTAACGCAGCACCAAGCGCACATCTTTCGGGTTCTCAGCCAGGATCTGCTTAACCAGTGGAAAGAAGGCACGGCAGGCTTCGCAGGACGGATCGAAGAACTCAACAATGGTTACTGGCGCATTAGCGGCACCGATAACTGGCGAATGGAAGCGCACCAAGGAGCTGGTTGCCGGGGCCGCTGGCGGAGTTTCTTCGCTTGCCGAATATCGATCATAAACGAATGCCGCAGCAGCGAAGCCGAGCGCAGTAAGAATGCTGATGACGAGGACGATTGCACGTCTGCTCATAGGGAAGACCTCCGGCGGATGAGAACAAGAAGAACAGCGATAAGGGTGAATGCACCCAGCGAAAGCAGTGGCAGCGGTATGCTGCCGAAAATCATCATGTCAGCGCTGGAGCATGATGGTCCTGCACCACAGGGCTTGATGCTCTCCGGGATGATCCCGAGGTAGAGCAGGCTGTGGTAAAGCGCGATGAGCCAACCCACGACGGTAACTGGCAACGCATAGCGCCAGACGCCGAAATCTGAGATGTAGCAACCAGCGGCCAGAATCACGACCAGTGGGAACATGAATGCGCGCTGGAACCAGCAGAGAACGCAGGGTGTTTTCCCCATGACCTCGCCGATGAACAGCGCGGCTAAAGTTGAAACAAGCGCAATACCCCAGGCCATAAGTAGCAGGCCCCAGGGGTTGATAGCGCGAGTGTTTGTCTCTGCTTCCTTCATGGTTGATACCTGCCCTCGACTGAGGTGGATGGCGCGGAAACTAGCTTTGGCGCGATACCGCTTGTGGTGACGTCTTGAGCCCGTGCATCTGCCATGCCCATAACCATCAACGAGATGGCGAACAGCGATAAGAGCGCCGGGCGGCGTAGGTGCACGGACAGAGCCACGAACCCGCGAGGAGAAAGCGATTGCATAAGTTGATCCTGGATTGCAGTGGTCTTTGGCCGCAATGCGGTTTTGTCTAGATCACGCGTCTGGATCGTGGAGGGCGCTCAATCAGGTAGATAGGGCGAACTGGCGTAGCTTGATCCGAAATAGCCGCAAGTGCGTTGTTTTCTGCTTGGGCAGGCAGGGTAAGCAACGGCCCGAGGTAAGGGGTTTCATGCACATGGTCAGCAGTCACCGGCGAGTGCCGATGATCTTCACACCATGAGCAAGAGGGGGCTGTATCTGTGGACAAACTACTGTGCGTGGATTCGCTTTTGAATCCCGCTTGCGGCTCTGTACCCGTCAACAAGGAAGATGTATGCCAGACCATGACCAGCAGTAATGCCAGGCTCAGTGCAAGTACTGCTTGAGTTGTAATAGTACGGCTGGGCATCGTTGATGTCGGTAGGCATTAAGTGGGGGAGGGAGGTTTGATCCTAGCCTCATTGAAAATACGGTCGTCGTACGAATTGTCCCGCATGAGATCACTCTCAGGTGGGCGGCACAAGCACCATAGGCATCGCATAACCTTTTAAAAGGTGACGCGCCCAAAGGGCTAATTACACAGTGCACGGCGGCTGTTAACGATGGTTCCTTGCTGATTATATGGAGTGAGCAAGCAGGCTTTGAAGAAGGAAAACCCACACTAGCTGAGCGTGCGGATCAGGTGCAGTGCTACTAGATGACTAGGGTAGAACCAGTAGCCCCAGCGCTTGACCGGCCAGATCCTGAAATGGCGCGTTCGGCGCAGTAGCCATAGCCCAATTAAGGGCGCCGCGAACGCTGTGGCCAGGATCAGCAACGTATAGGGCTGCAACTCCCACTCCGCGAGCCAGCGGTTACGGCTGTTGGCCAGTACGCAAAGTGCGGCTGGCAATAGCCAAACCAGACCAGGGCGTTGCATGGCCAGCAACAATGCTGCCGGCAACAGCGCACCGAAAATCCCGTACATCAGGCGTTCTTGAATCAGCACTGCCAGGCTCACTCCGGCCAGAGCCAGAATAAGGCCATCGCGGCCACGATGGTGTGCGCCCCAGACGATAAGCAGGCCCAGCAGCAGCGAGGGCATTACATTGAGCGTGCTACTGTCGCTGGAAAGCAGGCGATAGGGCAACTCCGAGATCACGGCAAACGCAACCATCCAGCCCAAATAACGAACGTTGTCATCGGTGTACAGTGCTCCCGATTGCGAGCGCGCCACATTGGCTGCAATGCCCAGGCAGAACAGCGGGAACGCTAAACGACCGACGATAAACAGCCATTCGGCTTCAGGCCAAACGTAGCGCAAGTGATCCAGCAGCATCGTCAGCATCGCCAGCCACTTGATCAGATCCAGGTTGGCGTCGCGTGCATGCGGGCTCACCCGAACCACCCAAGCGTCAGCGCAGCCAGCAGCAGGTAGCGAGTGGCCTTGGCCAGCGTCACGACTAACAGGAAGCTCCAGAACGGTTCGCGCATGACACCGGCTACCACGGTAAGTGGATCACCAATGATCGGTACCCAACTGAGCAGCAGCGACCAGCGACCGAAGCGGTGATACGCCTGCTGGACCCTTTCCAGCTTGCCTTCGCTGACGGGAAACCAGCGCTTGTGCCGGTAGTGCTCGATGGAGCGACCCAGCAGCCAGTTCAGCACCGAGCCCAGCACATTGCCCGTGGTGGCCACCGCCAGTAGTGTCCATGCTGTATAGCGGTCAGTCAGCAGCAACCTGACCAGTACCGCCTCCGACTGCATGGGCAGCAGCGTGGCGGCACCGAAGGCTGTGAGGAACAGACCGAAATAACCGGATAACTCCCACATCGGCTAGGCGTTCAGGCCGATCCAACCGTGGAAACCGACGTAAATCCCCACGCCGATGATCAGCAAGCTGGACAGGTAAGGGGCGCGACGCGCTACAGCGCCAAGCCACGGCCAGCGACTGGAGGCTTGGCGAGCGCCGATAGCGGCGGCAGCGCCAACGGTGACCAGAGTGATGGCCAAACCAATGCTGAAGCACAACACCAGTACGGCTCCCAGCGCAACTTCCTTCACTTGCAGGCAGAGCAGCAGCACGGTGATTGCGGCCGGACACGGAATCAGCCCTCCCGTTAGGCCGAACATGATGATCTGACTGGTGGTGACGTTAAGGCTGCTGAAGCGTTTGCGGATGTCGTTGGCGTGCGCCCGTTCATGGGCATCTTGATAGCCCTCCAGCGACAGTTCCAGTTCCTCCTGCTCAGCATGCTCATGACCGTGGCTGTGCTCGCGGAACTCCAGGTCATAGTCGTGGGAATGACCGGTATGGCCCAGGCTAAGCCGTGCAGTGAAGTCATGGGGCTCAGGAATCTCGACCAGTGATTCCAGATAGCCTCCTCGGTCTACGAACCAGAATTGTTCGGTCTGGCCATCGGGCCGGGTAGCCAGCAGGCTCACTTCAATAGCCGACCAGGTATGGCCACTCAAGGACTTCAGCCGCCAGCGTGGTGGAACTCCTTCTTCAAAGATCGACAGCTCGATACACCCATGCCCGGTATCGATGCGATGGGTTTCATCGTGTTGGTGATGGTCATTGCCCTCCTCGAAGCGCCACATCTGCTCGCCACGCCAGGTGCGCCAGAGCATCCACAGGGCGATGGTGATAATGATGGCGGCGGACGCGAGCTGGAAATAAGGCTCGGTAGTTTCGGCATCTAAATTCTGCCCTAGGTACATGCCGCCCATGGCCACCAGCCAGACTACGGCGGTGTGCGAAAGCGTTGCGGCCAGTCCCAGCAGAATGGCCTGCTTCACCGTGCCACGAATGGCCACGATAAACGCCGCCATCATGGTCTTCGAGTGCCCAGGCTCCAAGCCGTGCAAAGCACCCAGCAGAATGGCGCTGGGGAAGTACAGCCAGGCCTGCGAGCCCCCCTGTTGCAGCAATTCGGCGAAACTCGACATGGGAGGGGCCTAGAGGTACTTGGTGATTTGCTTGAAGTCTTCGAGTGAAGCGCGCTCGCCTACCGCAAGTGCTTCGACTGTATGTTCCAGACAGTGGTCGATATGGTCTTGGATAAGCACACGCTTGGCCTGGCAGACGGCTTTTTCCACGGCATGTAGCTGCTGAGCAATGTCGACGCAGGCCCGGCTGTCTTCAATCATGGTGACGATGCTGCGCAGGTGGCCCTCCGCACGCTTCAACCTTTTGATGATGTCGCCATGACTTTGGTGCTGGTGGCCGTGTTCGTGATCGCTCATGCCTTGAGTCTCGTGCGTCGATGAATTACGCTCTCATGCTATCCCCCTGGGGGGGATATGGTCAAACCGGCTACCTCTCCATAAAAGCCACTCGCTTAGGCATCGAAAGAACCACAACATGCTCAGCAATCCCATTAGCACCAAGGTGATTTTTGCCCTTGCTCTCGCCATATTGCTGGCTTGGGCCGGGCATACCTCTGCGCTGTTTATGGGATCGAGCCAGCCTTCCTTGAGTGGAAATGACAGTGCTCATTCGCATGCGCATGGTGATGAGACGCAGGCCTGTGCTGCGTACGGGGATCACTGCCACTCGCCGCTGACAGCCGACCACTTGCATGAAACACCACACCTGACTGCGCTGCTGAGCATCAGCACGCTGCCAGAACGTGCGCAGCCGATACCCGCCCCTCGCTACTCCATTCCTCCAAGCCCGATCTTCCTGATCGAGCGGCCACCGCGCGCCACATTTGTGCTCTGACACAGGCCGCTGTGCGGCCCAAGACCCCTTTAATTTAGGACTCAACCATGCAATCGCTATCTATGGGCGCAATGGACGCATCTGTCGTGCGCCCGAATCGCTCGTTACTACTGTTGCTGCTGTTCACGGCATTGCTGTTTCTCGGCATGCCTGACGCACTGGCCCACGCTGTCGCCGAGGGCGACAAGGGCTTTATCCAGGAAAGCTCCGGGGTGATGGTGCTGCCGTTCATCTACATGGGCGCTAAGCACATGATCACCGGCTACGACCACCTGCTGTTCCTCTTCGGGGTGATCTTCTTTCTCTACCGCCTGAAGGACGTGGGGCTCTACGTCACCCTGTTCGCCCTGGGTCACACCGTGACGCTGCTATTGGGCGTACTGGCGGAAATCAACATCAGCTCCTATGTGATCGACGCCATCATCGGTTTCTCGGTGGTGTACAAGGCGCTGGATAACCTGGGCGCATTCCAGCGCTGGTTCGGCCATCAGCCGAACACCAAAGCGGCCACGCTGATTTTCGGCCTGCTGCATGGTTTTGGTCTGGCGACCAAGATTCAGGAATACGAGATCTCGGCAGATGGCCTGATCACCAACCTGATCGCCTTCAACGTCGGCGTCGAAATCGGTCAGCTCCTGGCCCTGGGCGCAATTTTGATTGTCATGGGCTACTGGCGACGTACCGCCAGCTTCTGGCGTCATGCCTACACCGCCAACGTCGCCATGATGAGCGCCGGTTTCCTCTTGATGGGTTACCAGCTCACCGGCCTGATCGTCTCTCAGTAAGGAATTCTCAGCATGTTCAATACCAAACTCCCGACCCAAAGCGAATTGCCGACCAGCCGCCAACTGCTGCGCTCCACTGTGATCGCCGTGGGTGTTGCCGCTGCCTTACTGGTCACCGTGGTGATGCCTTCGGAGTACGCCATCGACCCGACGGGCGTTGGTCGCGTACTCGGCCTGACCCAGATGGGCGAAATGAAGATAACCCTGGCCGAAGAAGCGGCAGCGGATGCATCGGTTCAGCCAGCGGCGGCTCCCGTAGCTCAAGCTCCTGTACCTGTTCAGCCAGTAGTTCAAGAGCCTGTTGCAGCAGCATCTGTGGCCGAACCAGTAGCTGAGCCGCAGCCAGCCCTGAAGTCTGACGAGATAACCGTCACCCTGAAGCCAGGTGAGGCCAGTGAAATCAAGCTGGAGATGCTGAACAAGGCCACGGTCAGCTACGAGTGGACGACCAATGGTGTTCCGGTCAACCACGACACCCATGGCGAACCCTACAACGGCCCAAAGGGCTACTACCACAGCTATAGCAAGGGTAAGCAGATCAAGGGCGACAAGGGTGAATTCACCGCCATCTTCGACGGTACACACGGCTGGTTCTGGCGCAACCGCAGCAACCGCGACGTGACCATCACGCTGAAGACCAAGGGCGATTACCTGAGCGTTAAACGCGTGATTTAAGACAGATAAGCCCCTTCGTCATATGGCGGAGGGGCTCACCTGAACATTCAGAGCTATAGCTCCTGTGGTTAGTAACTCTTTCGTTTACCCCGTCGACGCATCAACCAATAGGCGGCAGGCAACACCAGCATGGACAGCAGCGGGGCTGTGATCATGCCGCCAACCATAGGTGCGGCAATGCGTTTCATGACCTCTGAACCCGCTCCGCCGCCCCAGAGAATGGGCAACAGGCCGGCGATGATCACGGCCACCGTCATCACCTTGGGCCGCACACGCAGCACCGCGCCTTCGCGAATTGCCTCCAGTAGGGCCGGATCGTCGCTGCGCCCTGCATCCATACGTGCATGCCAGGCATTCTTCAGGTACAGCAGCATGATTACCCCGAACTCTGCCGAGACGCCGGCCAGGGCGATGAAGCCCACGCCGGTGGCCACCGACAGGTTGAAGCCGAACCAGTAGAGCAGCCAGATGCCGCCCGACAGGGCAAAGGGCAGGGTGGCCATGATCAGCAGGGCCTCGCCGAAGCGGCTGAAAGTCAGGTAGAGCAGCACGAAGATAATCAACAGAGTCGCCGGCACCACCCAGGCCAGCCGCGCATTGGCGCGCTCGAGGAATTCGAACTGACCGGAGTAGGAGACGGTCATGCCGGCGTCGAGTTGTACCCGCTCGGCGACGCGCTGCTGCAGCTCGCGCACGGTCGAGGCCAGGTCGCGCCCGCGGACATCGACATAGACCCAGCCGGACAGTCGCCCGTTCTCGCTGCGCAGCATCGGCGGCCCTTCGGTCAGACTAACCTGGGCGACGGTGCCCAAGGTGATCTGCTGGCCGGCTGGGGTGAGGATCGGCATACGCCGTAGTGCCTGCGGACTGTCTCGCCACTCCTTGGGATAGCGCAGGTTGATCGGGAAGCGGGCCAGTCCTTCAACCGTCTCGCCAATATTTCTGCCGCCGATTGCGCCCGATACCACCGTCTGCAGATCGGCGATGCTCAGGCCATAGCGCGCCGCGGCCAGTCGATCGATCTGGATATCCACATAGCGACCTCCGGTCAGGCGTTCTGCCAAGGCCGAACTCACCCCAGGCACCTCTTTGGCCACGGCCTCGATATCGCGCGTTATGCGCTCGATGTCGACCAAGGAGGTTCCGGACACTTTCACCCCAATGGGGCTCTTGATCCCCGTCGCCAGCATGTCGATGCGGTTGCGGATGGGCGGCACCCAGATATTGGACAGCCCGGGGACCTTCACCGCGCGGTCCAACTCCTCGACCAGCTTCTCCGGCGTCATCCCGGCTCGCCATTGCTCGCGCGGCTTGAACTGCACCGTGGTTTCGAACATTTCCAGCGGTGCTGGATCGGTGGCGGTCTCCGCACGCCCGGCCTTGCCGAATACCCGAGCCACTTCGGGCACCGTGAGGATCATCCTGTTGGTTTGCTGCAGCAACTGGGTTGCCTTGCTCGCCGGCAAGCCGGGCAGGGCCGAGGGCATGTACAACAGGTCGCCCTCGTCCATGGGCGGCAGAAACTCTCCTCCGAGTCTGCTGAGGGGCCAGAGACTGGACAAAAAGACCAGCAAGGCCAGCGCCAGGGTCACTTTTGGCCAAGCCAGCACCCACTCCAGTACCGGCCGGTATGCGCCGATCAGCCAGCGGTTCAAGGGGTTCTGTTGTTCGCTGGGGATATGCCCGCGAATCCAGTAGCCCATCAGCACCGGTACCAAGGTGACCGAGAGTCCGGCGGCAGCCGCCATGGCATAGGTCTTGGTGAAGGCCAGCGGGCCGAACAGGCGGCCTTCCTGGGCCTCCAGGGTGAAGACCGGGAGGAAGGACAGGGTGATGATCAGCAGGCTGAAGAACAGCGCCGGCCCGACCTCGACCGCGGCTTCGCCGATCACCCGCCAGTGCGCCTCGCCCTGTAGCTGCTCACCAGGGTGTCGAGCCTTCCAGGTTTCGATGTGCTTGTGCGCGTTCTCGATCATCACCACGGCGGCGTCGACCATGGCGCCGATGGCGATGGCGATCCCGCCGAGCGACATGATGTTGGCATTGACGCCCTGGTAGCGCATGACGATGAAGGCCATGAGGATGCCCAGGGGCAGGGTGATGATCGCGACCAGCGACGAGCGCAGGTGCCAGAGGAAGAGCAGGCAAACCAGGGCAACCACCGCGAACTCTTCCAGCAGCTTGTAGCTGAGGTTATCGATGGCGCGGTCGATCAATTGCGAACGGTCATAGGTGGTGACCACCTCGACGCCGGCCGGCAAGCTGCCCTTCAGGCTGTCCAGCTTGGTCTTCACCGCGGCGATGGTATCGCGGGCATTCTTTCCGGAGCGCAAGATGACCACGCCACCTACAACTTCACCCTGGCCATCCAGCTCGGCAATGCCACGACGCATCTCTGGCCCCAACTGAATGGTGGCCACCTGACCCAGCAGCACCGGAACTCCGCTGGCCGAAGCCCGCAGCGGCACATTGCGGAAATCCGCCAGGCTCTCTAGATAGCCTGAAGCCCGGACCATGTACTCGCGCTCTGCCAGCTCCAGGATGGCGCCGCCGGTTTCCTGATTGGCGCTCTTCAGCGCCGCTTCGACCTCCTGCTGAGTTACCCCATAAGCCACCAGCTTCTGGGGATCGAGCAGCACTTGGTATTGCTTGACCATGCCGCCGAGGGTGGCCACTTCGGCTACGTTGGGCAGGCTCTTGAGTTCGTACTTAAGGAACCAGTCCTGCAGTGCCCGCAGCTGGGCAAGATCATGCTGGCCGCTGCGGTCGACCAAGGCGTACTGGTAGATCCAGCCCACGCCGGTGGCATCCGGCCCAAGGGTGGTGGTAACACCCTCGGGCAGGCGTTCCTGCGCCTGGTTGAGGTACTCCAGCACCCGCGAGCGTGCCCAGTAGAGGTCGGTATCGTCCTCGAACAGCACATAAACGAAGGAGTCGCCGAAGAACGAGTAGCCGCGCACTGTCTTCGCCCCCGGCACCGAGAGCATGGTGGTGGCCAGCGGGTAGGTCACCTGGTTCTCGACAATCTGCGGTGCCTGCCCGGGGAAGCTTGTGCGGATGATGACCTGGGTGTCGGACAGATCCGGCAGTGCATCCAACGGCGTGTTGCGCAGCGACCAGATGCCCAGGGCGGTGATGAACAGGGTCGCCAGCAGCACCAGAAAGCGATTGCCGATAGACCAGTGGATCAGGCGTGCGATCATGGCTGGTCTCCTTCCTTGCTGAGCTGCTCGATCATCAGGCCGGAGTTTTTCTGGCGGGCGCCGATACGTACGTGATCTCCTGGCTTAAGTCCCACAGCTACTTCTGAGCTGACCAATGGAAAAGCCATGGTCATACCTGGCATATTCAGGCTCTCGAAGGGCCCGTGCTCCAGGGTGACTGACTCCGCGTCCAGAGCACGAATCACACCATGGGCCTCATGTAGTTCCTTCTTATTGTCCTGCTCGGCATGGCTGGCCATGACACCCTGTAGGCTGGCCTCCGAATCGATGAGGAACTGGCCGGAGGTAACGACCGCCTGACCCTCCTCAAGACCGGACAACACCTCCAGACGCCCATCAGCCTCGCGGCCCAAGGTTATTTCCAGGGGGCGGTAGCGCCCATCGCCTTCTACCAGCATCACCAACGCACGCTTCCCGGTGCGAATCACGGCTTCACTCGGCACAAGAAGCGTGGATTGTTCGACGGCACTGTTCAGGCGTACGGCGGCGAACATGCCGGGGCGCAACTTACCGGCAGGGTTGGGTAGCTCGCTGCGTACCGTGAGCGTGCGTGTTTGCGGATCGGCACTCGGCAGCAAGGCTATGACGCGGCCCAGCAGCGGTCGATCAGGAAAGGCCGTCAGGTTGGCGCGGATCTCGTCCCCGACCTGGATACTTCCGGCCATGGCCTCGGGTATCGCCGCATCGAGCCAGACACTGGATAGCCCGTTAATCAACGCCAGATCCTGCCCGGCTTCGACGGTCATCCCGGCGCGTACCTGCAAGGCTTGGAGCTCGCCGCTGATAGGTGTGGTGAGGGTTTGCACCGCCCGTGGTTTGCCGCTGCGGCGGACCTGCTCGATCAACGTTTGAGGCATGCCAAGCAGGCGCAGGCGCTCTTGGGCCGCACTTATCAAGCGAGTGTCAGCGGTACGCAGTACCGCCAGGAACTCCAACTGCGCGGCGGACCATTCGGGAATCAGCAGGTCGACCAGGGGGGCTCCGGCAGGCAGCACATCGCCCGGGGCGCGACCGTAAACCCGCTCGACGAATCCGCCGGCGCGGGCCTGGAGGTTCGCCACTTCTCGCTGGTTATAGGCCAGGGAACCCACCGCCTCGATATCCGAGGGCAGTACACCTCGGATCACCATCGAGGTTCGCATTCCGAGGTTCTGCACGGCTTGAGCGGGGATGCTCAGGACAGACGGATCCTGCTCGGATCCTGCGTATTTAGGGACAAGTTCCATATCCATGAAAGGTGACTTGCCCGGTTTATCGAAGCGCTGCTCAGGCTGCATAGGGTCGTACCAATAGAGCACCTTGCGCTCTTCCGTCGGTGCGGAGCTAGGCAGTAGCTCGTGTTTGGCTTGCCGCTGGGCCAGCCAGTAGCCACCGCCCGCCGCGCCAATGCCCACGGTCAGCACGGCGACCGCAAAACCAAATGTCGATATCTTCATTTCAGGCCCTCCACATAGGCGTAGTACAGGCTTGCGGAGAGCTGGCTCAACTTGCGCTGCTGTTCAATCTGCCGCAGCTGCGCCTCAATCAGGTCGCGCTGGGCAGTAATAACGGATGTGAGCTGGCTGTTACCGGCTTGGTAGGCGGCCAGTTCGAGATCGGCCCGTTTGCTTGCAAGCGGGATCAAGGTTTTTTCGGTGCGTGACAAGGTCCTGCGCAGTTGCTCAAGCTCGGCAATACCGCCTTCCAGCTCAGCCTGATGGGCGCGCAGTAATGCTTCCTGCTCGGCTTCCATCTGCGACACGCTTTGTTGTCTGGCGTTGATCTTGGGCCCCTGACGTGTGCCTACGAACAACGGCAGGTCGAACGTGAATTGCACCATCACCATATCGCCGAACTGGTTGTCGCGATTGTTGTAGGCAAACTCAACACCCCAGTCGGGGGTCTTCTCGGCGATGGCCTCGTTCAGCTCGGCGCTAGCCTCGCCGACTCGGGCGGAGGCAGCGCGCAACTCAGGGTGTGAGGCAATGCGTTGCTGCAGGTGCGGTGCCACCAGGTTCAGATTGGGAACACCTCCTTGCAAAGGCTGGTCAGCCTCGTTGCCTATCCAGCGGCGCAGCTTGGCACGAGCTACTGCCACATCGCGATTCAGTTCATCTCGCCGATCTTGTAACGCCAAAGCTTCCTGGTCGGCCTGCAACAGCTCGCCAGGCTGAGCACTACCGCCGGCAATTAGCGATTGCACGGTCGAGCGGAGCATCTCGATCTGACGGTCCAGTTGATCGAAGAGGCCAACACTGCGTTCGGCGTAGTACACGTCCAGCCAGCTCACTGCCGTCTGGCGCTTGATTTCCAACTGCATGGCACGCTGCTCGGCCTCGGCCCGCGTCATGGAGGCTTCGGCCAGTTGGCGACGGGCCAGACGCTTGTCGCCGTTTGGTACCTCCTGCATGAGTCCAATGCGGCGCATGGTCATGGAGTCACGATTAAGTGTGTAACGGTCAGGGCCTTCGATCGGCAGGTTGTCGATGCCTATAATCAGCTTGGGATCGGGCAAGGCGTCTGCGGGCCCTACAGCCTGCTGTGCCGATGCCACCTGCGCCTGGCGCGCGAGGTTCTCAGGGGCACTCTGTTCGGCCAGAGTTTGGGCTCGTTCGAAGGTTAGGGGCTGTGCCTGCGCGGCAAGCCAGGGAGCTGCCCAGAATGCGGCAGCCAACACGCCGAGATAGCCACGGCGTGGAAAAAGGAAAGCGGACATGCTTTCGCCTCCAATGCGATTGATCGAGGTCGCAGCTACGAAACGTGGTCGCGACGATGCGCCTGACTGTAAGGCGCGGGATGATCACGGCATTAGACGAAACGAGGAGGGCGCCAGAGTCCTGCGGGCTCTCGCTTAATCACCGACTGGGTCAGCAATATCTCGGGGCGTGAGGGGAGAGGGGATATGCTCTTGATCACGGTGGTCTGGAGAAGTCCTCCGGTCTTGCATTCCTGGCCGGATTTGCAGGGGGACTTATTGGCCACCCCATCAGACGTGTCCATTTGCTCGCAGCACGGAGCATCGACCATTGCATGGCCCTGATGATCGGCGCTCTGCATCGGGCAAGGTTGTGCCGGCATGCTGAAAGCCACACCGCCGAAGGTCGGCAGCACGAGGCTAGCAATCATTAGCAGGATCAATCCAATCCGACGCACAGCAATTCACCAGGCGGGGCAATAGGCCGACGATAGCAGATTGCCCCCGAGCCATGAATGCTCCTTTTGACGATAACAGCACTTCGTTGATTTGGATCAAATAGAGTGTCTAGTCTCACAGGGCGAGCTGATTTTGTAGCGGGTGAGATTTCAATCGAGCAAGCGATAGAGTTCAGGCCAAAGAGGATTCTATAATCACTCTATAATTAACTACATGGATCAGCGTATTATTTTTGGATAATTTGGATAATTTAATTCCGAAATTGTATTGATTGTTAAAGGCTCTGTAATTGCTTTGTTTTATCTATAGCGCCCTTCGTGTTTGCTGGGCTTTCTGCTTATTTATTTTGCGGCGGGAGTATTATTATTTTATTGATAACTATTAAACTTATCTAGCATGGTGCGGGTGTTAGGGGTGGAGGGTGTATTAAATATTTAATAATGGCATATGTGTTATGAGTCAAATTAACTGGAGTCATAACCATGGTCAACGATATCGCTACAACCCAGCACTCCCCACTACGTCATCCCGATAATACCAATCTTCATTTGCACTACGGGGAGACCTTTGAAGGTTTTCCTATCCAGGCAGAAGTAGGCCCCTTTGCTCTGGAATACCTTTATGAACTCAAACATACCATCGACTTAGCCATGGCTGAGTACCCTAGAGTACTTGCCTTCAGAGTAGATCTTTATGTGCCTAATGGTATCGAGCTACCCGAGTACGCCTATACGAACAAGGTCATAAGCAAGTTCTTCGAATCGTTTACGAAGAAGATCCAGTACCACCAGGAGCGCGTGGCTGAGCGTGGTTACTCGCGTGGTTGCAAAGTACGATACGTCTGGTCGAAAGAGATCGGTCAGAGAGGTCGTCGCCATTACCACCTACTGATTCTTTTGAACCGTGATGCCTATTACAGGCTAGGCCGGATAGGTTCTGAACGGATTAACATGTTCAGACGGATTGAAGAGTCTTGGGCCAGTGTACTTGGATTATCAGCTGATCAGGTTAGGGGGCTGGTCCATAGGCCAAAGAATCCTGAGTACTTTATCAATCGAGAAATTCGTCGAGACGAGTTCGATGAGCTGCCTGAGCTGTTCTGCCGAGCCAGTTACCTGTGTAAGAAAGCGACCAAGCACTACGGGGATCGCCAGCGGAGTTTCGAGACCAGTCGGGGGTAGGGAGCAGTCCGCGCAAGCCGCATGGGCTCACAGCTGAATGGGAGGCTTCAGGGCAATCAGTTCTCCAAGATGGCGGCGGTTCAAAATTGGACGCCTCGTGCCATTTGGAAGATTGCCCATGGGGATGCCTTGCTATGCTATGCACCTTAAGACCAAAATAAAGACCTAAAAAAGGAGCTATGGTATGCAGAGTGTTTTGGCTGACGTTGCAGTGAGCGTTTCTGAGCTGAAGAAAAACCCCACCGGTGTTATGGCTGGTGCTGGTGGCATGCCGGTCGCCGTTCTCAATCATAACCGCGTGATGGGGTACATGGTGCCAGCCGAGCTGTACGAGCAGATGCTGGACCGTCTGGACGATCTGGATCTGATCGATGTCGTTAATGCACGCTCCGGTGAGAAGGGTGTGCCGGTGAACCTGGATGACCTATAAGCTCGAGTTCCTGCCCTCAGCGCTGAAGGAATGGGAGAAGCTGGGTCATACAGTGCGTGAGCAGGCAAAGAAAAAACTGCGTGAGCGGCTGGAAGCACCAAAGGTACAGGCTGATGCCCTCAGGGATCTGCCTGGGCACTACAAGATCAAGCTCCGAACAGCAGGCTATCGATTGGTCTATCGGGTCGAAGATGATCGTGTGGTTGTGATGGTGGTCGCAGTGGGCAAGCGTGAACGAAGTGCAGCTTACAAGGCAGCAGGTAAGCGTTAGCTACCAGGGCAAAAGAAAAAGTGAGAGCCATTGCAGGCAGTCTTTCGACTACCTACGCTGGCTCACCGTTCAAGGGTTCATTCTTACTTTCTGCTTCCGGTAGATCCAGCACGCCAACACCACGGCAATCAGCAATGGTGGAAAGCGCACCATCAGAATCACCAGCAGCAATATCGCCAGACAACCGGCCAAGATCCCGGCAAACATGAATGCCGAGGCAACAGTCCGTAACAGCAGTTTCATTGGCATCTCCTTACAGGTAGCCGCGCTCAGCCAACGACACACAATCCTCCTGGCCTACCACAACGTGATCGAGCGTTCTGACTCCGACCAGGTTGAGCGCGTCCTGCAGTTTCGTGGTGAGGTTTCGATCCGCCATGCTGGGTTCTGGGTCACCCGAAGGGTGGTTGTGCACCAGGATCAGGGCGGCGGCGTTGTGCTCCAGGGCGAGCTTCACGACCTCCCTGGGATACACGCTGGCTCCATCAAGAGTCCCCCTGAACAGCTCCTCGAACGCAATCACCCGGTGCCTGCTATCGAGCATGAGCAGGGCGAACACCTCGTGCTCATAGTCAGCCAGCAGCGCCTGTAGGTGACTGAACACCTCCTTAGGCGACGTCAGGGCACGTCCCTTGCGCAGACGCAGGCTGGCCAGTTGCCTGGCCATCAGCAGGATGTCGTTTTCCGTCACCGGGGACTCGACTAAGTAGGTGCCGGCCGTGTCACTGGCTTTCAGCTTGTGCAGGTGCATGGCGGCCTCCTTGGTCTTGGTCTGTGGGTGGGGTGTGACGAGCAGCCTGTGCATCGAGCTTTTCAGCCAGGCTGGGTTTGGTGGGGTTGAGTTGGGAAATTGTTGCTGCAGCAGGAGCTTCACCCTCGGGGTAGAACTCTTCCACGATGGCGCTGGCATCCTCCTCGCTGTCCTCGAAGGCTCCGTTGCCGAAGCCGCGTCGTGCAGCCTCATCCAACGCTGCTTGATTGAAGCCGGCAGCTTGCCGCCGCGAATCGAGTTCACTGGCGGACACCAGTGCTTCAGACATGTCCATGCCACCACGTACCGTCAGATCGGCGTAGAAGATCGGCGTGCCATGGCTCTGGCGAGTCGACTTACCACGTAGACGTAGTTCCAGTGGCAGGCAGGCCAGGCGGTTGCCCGAGATGGCCTGGAAGTAATGCAGGCGAGCGGCGAGGGTGCGGATGCTGTTGAAGCCGGTGGTGCGGAACACGAAGCTGCCCAGCGGATCCTCATCGCCAATGACCACGTTCAGTCGGCCGTAGGGCTTGCAGGCACCGCCTTTGGCCAGCGGACAGGCATCCGGCGAAGGGCAGGGCAACGACTGCATACCGTCCTGAGTGACCCGCTTGCAGGTCTCGCCATTGCCGACGCAGACCGGGCGTCCGGATTGTCGGTCGAACAGCGTGTAGTCTGCTCGGAAATTGAGCTCCGGTTCGTTAAACAACAGGCGTACCGGAATGCTACGCAGCTTGTCGTCCTTGCCCTGACGTAGCTCGTCATTGAGCGGGTGCAGCAGCCAGCCGTCCTTACCCTGCACCTGGGAGGTGATGGTGAATTGGTCATCCTTCTCCGGCAGCCGTTTGCCGTTCTTCTCGATGACCTTACCGATGGAAATCCGCCCGAGTACCGGTGGAGTGATAGCCAGACCTTTGAGCATGGTAATTCTCCTGGAAATGAAAAAAGGCCAGCCACGCAGCGCGAACTGCATGGACTGGCCAAGGGGAGGGAAGGGATGAATGAGGTTGGTTTCAGCCGACCAGGAAGCGCCGTGCACCCGGCTTCAGCAGTGGGTACTTGGCCTGCAGGTGCGGCTTGTCTTTGAGCAGCTGTGCGACATCGAAGCCGATGCTGTCCTTGGCCTTGCGCCAGCTGACGTAGCCGCTGGAGAATTCCGCCCGACTGGCATCTCCCATGGCCTGCTGCAGCATCTGCTTGAGCTCGGCCTCGCGCTTCTCCTTGTCGGCAATCGACTGACGCACGGCTTTCAGCTCGATGTAAGCCGCTGACAGACCAGCATGCTGGCTGAGGTCGATGACCTGGCCGTTGTCCTCCGGGTAGAGGCAACGCAGGGCTGATTCAGCGGAGGCGGTGCCATCGGCCGGCGGTGGGGTGTCGGTTTCCACGTACTGCCAGAACTTTCGCTCCAGCTCGATCAGCCGAGCGATCATCTGCTCATCTCGCTCGATGCGATGAATCTCCAGCATCTGGCCACCCAGCAGTACCGCCACATCCGCCGCCTGCTTGCCCGTGACGGCGAGCTGGTGCATCACCTGCAGCTGCACATACTCAGGCACGCCCTCTTTCCAGAGGCGTGCCCCGTTTATGCCGGCTGTCTTGCACTCGAGAATCTGCACATCGTCGGCCCCGATCACCTCGCGGTCGATGTTGGCCAGCATCCAGGGCAATTCCGGATCCGGATGCTGCAGCACGGCATTGATGCGACGTACCTTGTTCTTCGTACGCTTGCTGTAGTGCCAGGCCACGATGGGCTCCAGGACGTTGCCCCAGTACATCGGGCTTTCCTCATCCTGAGGATCAGCCTTGGGCATGCCAGCATCGCGACCGGTCTTCTCGATCCAGAGTTCCAGCTGCGACTTGTAGGGGTTGAGTCCTACGGCTGCGGCAGCATCCGAACTGCCGATGCCTTGCTTGCGGATCTGCAGCCAGTCTTCGCGCGGCAGCTCCTTGGTGCTGACCAGACGCAGGGCGGGGCGGGATTTGCTGGTGCTGCGATTCAATGAAGTGGCTTTCATAGCGTTCACCTTGCAGAAATAGAAACGCCCGACCTGCAACGAAGCGGGTCGGGCGTTATGGGTTGGAGTGGGTAAAAGGTCAGGCGACCAATTGCAGGGCTGTATCCAGGGCGCGTTGCTTGATATGGGCGCCTTGGCCGAACCAAGCGGAGTCGAGACGGTATTCCGTGCTGCGTGCCCGGCGCTCGTGATCGACGTACTCGGTCACGGCATTGAGCAAGCCCCAGGCGGTGCCGCGTGCTGAGTCCAGCTGGCTGCCACGGCCACGACCTTCGTAAAGCTCCTGCACCTTGCGCAGAGCGCGCTCGTTAGGCAGTTGCTCCGGTAGTGCCCCGGTTGGGCTTGTCTCGCACATCACGTTCATGAAGAAGCCCAGTGCCTCATGCCACTGCACCTTGCGTTCAGCCAGGTGGCGCATGCGGTACATGAAGTCGTCCCATTGCGAGACGGCGATGCCGAGCTGCTTCTTCACCAGCTCACCATCGAAGCGGGTGCTGTGCGGCACCTTGATCGCACGGCTGGTGCCGTCCAGGGCGATGGTGAGGGTGTTGTTGCAGACCACGCGAATGGTGGTGGGCGTTGCCGTGGTGGCCAGGGTGCCGTCGCAGGAAGTGGCCAACAGCAGGTAGCCATTCACTTGGTCGTTGCCCTTGAGCGCAGCGCCCTGGCCGGTGCGTGCAAGCGCCCAGAACTTGCGACCACCCTTGAGCACGCCAGCTGTTTCCAACTCGTAGCCGGAGACCTCGGTCAGGTCCCGGTAGAACTCCAGAACCTCGCGAGGCTGCACGGTGTGATAACGCTGCGAGACCACCGACAGCGGTGCCTTGGTGTCCGAGCGATAGAGCACCTTCTGTTCCGGGAACGAATGAATCGCGCCCAAGTGGCCTATGGCGTCCGACTTAAAGTGCACAGGGCTTTCCTGGATCTGCCAGTCCATGCCTGCTTCGCGTTGCCAGACTTCGATGGGCTGCTTCTGCGGCAGGTTGTTGCCCAAGCCGTGCCACGGAGTAGCGCCAACGTAGGCCATTTGTTCGATTTGATGAGCCATGACGAATTTCCTTTGGATGCAGGCCGGCATAAAGCGCCGCGCAGAGCGCAGCACCGGCAATCAATTAGAGATAAGGAAGAGGAGAGCGGTGGCCGGATCAGGCCGGCAGATTGAAGCGGTGACCGCAGAGCAGGCAGAGGTTGTGAGCCAGGACGTGACGGTCGAGCGACTCGCCGAGCTGTGCGCCGAGCGCACAGCCACCGACGCCTCCGGCCAGCCCGCCGAGGATGGCGCCAGATACAGAACCGAGTGTTATACCGACAGGGCCGGCGATTACGCCAAGCGCTGCGCCGGCCTTGCCGCCTGCCAGGGCAGCACTAACGCCACGTGCGAGGCCTCCGACAGCGCCGATGGTCGCGCCGGCTTTCATGGCGTGATGGAAAGAAGCGACTTTGGGGGAGTGACAGCGGGGACACTGCAATGACATGGGAAGATCCTCCTTGGTGCTGATGTCATTGCTGTAATGTGTTGTTGAGATTTTTTTGGATCGAATGGCTGGGCGGCGGCGAAAACTGAGTGCGAACTGGCTGGAGTCGGCCAAAAGCCGCCATCCGAAATCTACAAAAGTAGGGGCGATTCACTTTGCGAAATGTTTTCTACAACCTTTGACGCTTACGCTGCTGTTTCACCTTGTACATCTCGCGGTCTGCCAGCATGACGGCCTCGTCCGCAGTCATGCTGCCGGGCATCACCGCCACTACACCCACACTTGCTCCGGCATAGTCGATATCGCCAAGATCTTGCCCCAACCCATATCGTCCTATCGTCGCTTTAGTAAGGCGATCCTGCATTAGCTCGGCGGCATATTGCATATCGCTTGCCAGGTCCAGATGTTCGGATGGCGTGCTCACGGCGATTACGATGAACTCGTCACCACCAACACGCCCGACGGTATCGCTGGTTCTGAGGCCATGCTGCAGTTGGATGGCTACGCCACGTAGAAATTGGTCTCCTGCCTGATGGCCGTAGGTATCGTTGATGAGCTTGAAGCCATCCAGATCGACGACACCGACTAGCACGTACGTGTTCTCTCGCTGGGCCAGGGCGAACAAGCGAGCGACATCGTTGAGGATGGCGCGCCGGTTGGACAGACCGGTCAGGGGATCTGTCAGCGCCATTGTGGCCAACTCGGCGTTAGCGACCTGAAGCCGCTCAACCAGCAATTCACGTTCAAGGGAGTAGCTCAGCAACCCTGAGAGCAGCATCAGCAATGGCTCCACGTCAGGAGCGCGGGCCACCTGACCCGAGCTGGCGGCACAGACTGTACCCAGCACTCGGCCATCCAAGGATCTGATTGGCGCGCTTACATAGGTCCTGATGCCCAGAGCGGCTGCGGCCTCTGAATCACCCCAGCATTCGGTGACGTTGTCCGAGTACATGCGGTTCTCGTCCAGCGCCCGCTTGCACAGCGTATCTGCCCAGGGCACGACCAGCCCTTCAGGAATCACCATTTCACCGACGTTGCGGGCGAACTCGATACGCTGGACGCCTGCCTCGGTATCAATGGTTGTCAGGTAGGTCGATTCCATACCAGTAACCTTGCTGAGCAGAGTCAGCAAGGGCCGCGTGAGCTGCTCCAGAGTTCGGGCTTTGGGGATGGTTTCGGACAGAATAGAAAGTATTTGATCCATTTTGGCGCGCCGGCAGCGAAGGGGCAGATCGATTGTCTACCAATCAGCAGGGTAGTAAACAGTACGGACTTTCACCAAGCGACACTGTCGGCCAATAGCGGTCATCAGGTGTCTACAGAAACAGGGGCTATTCAGTGCTGACTTCCAGAGCAGAGAGAGATGACCTCGAAGTCTGCCACAGCAACCGGCTTGCCAAACAGATAACCTTGAAAGTGCTTACATCCGCTATCACTCAGGGCATCACGCTGAGCCAAGGTCTCTACGCCCTCAGCAATGACTTCGAGATTAAGACTATGCGCCATAGCCAAGATGGCGCGAACTATAGCCAGACCGCTCGTGTTTTCAGGTAAGTCACGCACAAATGACTGGTCGATCTTCAACTGATCGAGCGGCAACTGTTGAAGGTAAGTCATGGACGAATAACCGGTACCGAAATCGTCGATGGAAAAGCGAATGCCCATCTCCCGTAGTGACTGCATGCGCATCACTGCCTTCTCCTTGTCAGTGAGCAACAGTGACTCAGTTATTTCGAGCTTTAGGCGCAGTGGGTTGGCCTGGGTTTCATCCAACAAATGCTTAATCAGATCGATAAAGTCATCCCTGTAAAGCAGTCTGGAGCTAATGTTAACTGACAAGCTCAAAGCAGCTCGCTGCGGCTGGTTTGACCAGCGGGCAAGGAGCTCGCAGCCCTGGCGCAAGGTTGCAAGATCCATCACTTCAATAAGGTCGCTGCGTTCAGCGATCTCGATGAATACGCCGGGCCCCAAAACACCACGCTGGGGATGCTGCCATCGCACAAGGGCCTCTGCACCTTCGAGATAGCCATTCACCCCAGCCTGTGGCTGCAAGTAAATGACAAACTCTTCTTCGGCTAGGCCGCGACGAATATCTTCTTCGAGTTGCAGGCGCTTGCTCACCACAGCCTGCATCTGCGGGTCGTAGAAACTGAGTGCGTTCTTGCCCAAGGCTTTTGAGCTGTACATGGATAAGTCCGCATGCTGCATCAACTCATCCACCGAGTGGTGAGCATCATTGAACATCACAATACCCAAGCTGGCGCTATTGTTGAACCGATGACCGCTGACTAAATAAGGCTCACGCAACGCCTGCAATAACTTGATACCTATGTGCTCAACCTGGGTGCCTGCCTCCTCGGCACAGGATTCCAAACCCTCCAACAGGATTACAAACTCATCCCCGCCAAGACGTGCCACGGTGTCCTGTTCTCGAAGCGTTTCAGTAAGGCGCTTGGCCACCTGACATAGCAACTCGTCGCCAACTTGGTGACCATAAAGGTCGTTGACGTTTTTGAAGTCATCCAGATCAAGAAAAATTAGTGCGCCATACATGCCTTTCCGGCCGCATAAGGCCATCGCCTGTTGGAGACGGTCACGCAACAAGCGCCTATTGGGCAAATTAGTCAGTGGATCATAGAAGGCCAGATGCTGAATTTTCTGCTCGGCACTTTTGCGCTCAGTGATGTCGGTGAGGGAAGCCACGTAGTTAATAACCTGACCTTGCTCATCACGTACGGCGCTAATTGTTAGCCACTCTGGGAACACTTCATTGTTCTTGCGGCGATTCCAGATCTCACCCTCCCAGAAGCCGTTTTCAGAGAGCGTTTTCCAAAGCTCTTGGTAGAACTCAGGGCCTTGATGGCCAGAGCCAAGCATGCGGGTCGGCTGTCCTAAAACTTCAGTTTCGGTATAACCGGTGATGCGCGAGAACGCTTTATTGACTTTGATAATCCTGGTTTGAGCATCGGTTATTATCATGCCTTGCTGGGACTCGAAGGCGATAGCAGCAACCCTTCGATCCAGATCATAAGCAATCCGGTCAGTTATATCCCGAGCCATAAGCACCACTGCACGACGGCCCTGAATAAGCGTATCTAAGCGACGCGCACGCGCTTCGAAGGTGCGATGACCAACCTGGGTTTGCATACCATATTCGATGGTATGTGGGCGGTCACTGGCCAGAGTACGGCTTATAAATTTATGGAATAAATCTGCCTGGCTTGCCGGCAGTACATCTTGCAGGCGCTTTCCAAGTAACTCCGAAGCCCCAGTAAAAAGCAGGTCATTGTCTGGTGTCTTGATTTTCAGGTAGCGCCCATCCTCATCGAGCACCAGTGATAAATCAGGTACTGCTTCAGTAATCGCACGCAAATATGCCTCGCTCTGCCGCAAAGCCTCGCGGGCTTGTCTCTGTAGCTGAACATCCCTTAACAACAGACCTAGGAGCAGCGTTGCGGGTATCAGCACTGCAACGAGAGGCAATAGTGCATGCTTAAGGAACAAGGCAAAATGGTCGACTGGTAGTAGCGCCAGATTCAACACCTGCAAGCCTTGAAGCACAACTCCAAATACCAGCAGTGAGCCGATATTAAAGGGTACCCATCCCCGCCGATGTATGTAACTAAATGCCAGCCCCATTAGTATCGGCATCAATATATTGAGCAGCCCAGGGATAACACCTATACCTCCTAGCCAAAGGCGAAACAAACCTGCCATGCAACCTGCAATCGCGCCTACAAGTGGCCCGCCGAAGAACGCGGCCATACTTAGCACTACTGTGCGACCATCGAAAATTATCCCATCAGTCAGCACCAATGGGATTTTCATCCCGGCAATACAAACTGCGCCGAATAATAGGCCTGCGCAGACTTTACTCAGCCGCTCATACCCGTCCAGATACCGCATGATCATCCCATGTAGCCAGCACAGTGAGATCAGTAGGGTTATGTTCTCGATAAGGTCTATAAACATTCAATCTTCCACTGTGTAGAACGATGTCAGCCGAAGGTTAGCAAGCGCAACGGTATTAATTTGACCGCGCGCGCAGACTGGTAATAGTAGGTAAAAGTAGCTCACATAAAGCTTTTCCAGGCCATCTCTTGAAGCATTTCGCTTACTCCCTGCAACAGCACGTAGCAAGCTGTATCGACCTGGTTCAGCTTTTCTACAAGCCAGGTTCCGCAATAGGTGAAGAACGCGAAAGCCATTCCGCTACGTAGCAGGGTCAGTTTGGCACTAAGAATGTGTGCCTTGTGACTTCTGGGTCGACGTCTTTGCTTGCGCTAATGCTTGGATACGGCCTAATTTTTTACAATACGCGGCCGATTACCGAAAGAAGAACAGCAGCGCCTTCCGGCACTAGCCAGTGGCTTCGCTGGAAAATGATATCATTATGCCACTACCAAGAAGGCTTATGAAAAATGCGTAAAAACCTCCCCCTAACAGGCCGCGAGCGAAGCTTTGATCAGTCGCAACGACTGATTTCAGCAACAGACTCGTCGGGAAAAATCCTCTACTGCAATGATGAGTTTGAGGCGATAAGTGGCTTTACTCGGGCAGAACTGATTGGCAGCCCGCACAACATCGTCAGGCACCCCGACATGCCACCCTCTGTCTATGAGCACATGTGGCAATGCCTCAAGGCCGGAAAGTGCTGGATGGGTATAGTGAAGAACCGCTGTAAAAATGGTGATCACTACTGGGTTGAAGCCTACGTTACGCCGATCACTGAAAGCGGTAAGTTGATCGGGTACGAATCCGTTCGAACGAAACCGAGCCCTGAGCGCGTCAACAGAGCAAGCGCGCTGTACGACAGCATCAACGAAGGCAAGCTCAGCTCAGCATCCGCAGACCATTTTAGGTCATTGCTTGGGCAACTTTTTGCCCCTATTGCCATAGGCCTTGCCGGTGCGGCTCTAATAAGCTCTATGGGAGCAAGCTTTTGGATGGCCATCGTTCCGCTTTTTAGTGCTCCAGCTGCGGGCCTTATGGCAGTAAGGCGTTTGCAGAATCGTGTCAACGCTGCTCTGGGTGAAGTGCCGGATGCTTTCGACAGTGAACTGGCCGCCAAGGTATTCACTACAGATAAGGGCGTTACAGCCAAGCTGCGTATGGTTTTAATCAGTGAAGCAGCACGAATTCGAACCGTTCTTACACGCTTGGGTGATTATGCCGAGCAGACTAGTCAGGGTGCAGCGGATGCTCAAACGCTTGCCAGCAAGACCAGGCATGCGTTGGCAGAACAACGTGCTGAAGCCGATATGGCAGCAACAGCCATGACAGAAATGACCGCCTCGATTAACGAGGTAGCCGCCAATATCCAGCTCACAGCTGAGGAAGCACAGAGCGCCTCTAGCCTGGTGGCACAAGGGAGTGAAGTCGCGGACACAACGTTAAAAGTTATAGAAGCCTTATCCGTAACAGTGGATCAGGTCACTTGCGCAGTCGAAAGTCTTGCAACCGAAACGGACTACATCAATACCGCAGCGAGTTTGATCCAATCAATCGCTGATCAAACAAATCTACTCGCACTAAACGCTGCGATTGAGGCAGCGCGGGCCGGCGAGCAAGGCCGTGGTTTTGCTGTTGTTGCTGACGAAGTACGCTCATTGGCGCAAAAAACAAGAGAGTCCACTGAGTCGATTCAGAAGATCATTAGCACCTTGCGCAATAGCGCAGTAAACGCAGTAGAGATCGCCCGCAAAGGTAATGAGGACGCTGAGCAAGGCGTACAGCGTGTCAGTGAAACACAGCAAGCCCTTGAAGGAATAAAGTCAGCCATGGAGCGCATAAGTGCCATGAGCCAGCAAATGGCTGCGGCAGCAGAAGAGCAAGCTCACGTTGCTGAAGATATTTCACGGCAGATCAACCACATAGCTGAGGCTGCTGATGAGAGCTTGGAGAATGCCTCCAAGGCTAGTGATAGGGGGCAGGAGTTAGAGAAAACCGCGTCAGATCTCCATGGCCTGACGGAGCGCTTTAATACCTAGAACACTGTTTGCCAGAAGCGTGCGGCAAGCATCGTGTTGCATCGATTGATGCGCTTTGAAGGGCTTCGCTCGCAGAAAAGGTACCGTCGCCTATCTGGACGCTACGGTTGTAAGTCTCAAGTGGCTTCACCGAATCATCTGACGCACCTATCCAATGTCATCGAACCCAACAAAGTCTGGGACAAGGACATAACCTACATCCACACTTATGAGGGTTGGTTATTTTTGGCGATTGTGCTCGATCTGTTTTCTCTGCAGGTCATTGGCTGGTCTGTGAAGCCGCAGATGGCCAGCGATCTGGCTATTGATGCATTGCTGGTGGCTGTTTGGCTGCTCAAGCCCAAGCAGGAAGTGATGTCTCACTCAGACCAGGGTAGTCAGTTCAGCAGCGGTGACTGGCAGAGTTTCCTGAAAGCTAACAACTTGCTTGGTGGCATGAGTCGACAACGTAAACGTCAAAGGTTGTAGATACCATTCTGAAAGCGAAACACCAACTTTTATAGATGCCGGATGACTGCTCTTGGCCGGTTTCTGCCTGTTGTTACCGGCTGCTTTGGGCTTGCTGTGGGTCACTTCTTGCTCGTGCAGAACTTGGCCCATTCCGCCATCAGTGCCCTGCGCTTCTCCAGAAGGTCGGAGCGCGAATAGGCCGCCTCGGTCTGGTCGCGTTCATCATGGGCAAGCGCAAGCTCGCATACCTCTCGCGGGTAGTTGGTGCATTCGTTTGCCCAGTCCCGGAAGGTCGATCGAAAGCCATGTCTCGTGATGTCTGCATACCCCAGCTTGTGCAGCAGGTTGCGTATGGCGTTGCCATGCATGACACCATTCTTCCCTTGCCCAGGGAAAAGATATATTGAATGAGTCGTATTCATGATATTCAGCATCTCGACTACCGGGGGCGATAGAGGAATGACGAAAGGTTTTCGCATCTTCATGCGCTCAGCCGGCAGTGCCCAAGTGCCAGTTTCGAGGTCAAACTCAGACCATTGAGCATGTTGGATCATGTGGTAACGAGCACCGGTCAGAATCAGTAATCTCGTTGCGATGGCGTCACGTGTATCGATGTTGGCCAGGGTGGATATCAGCTTCGGAGTGTCTTTCCACTGCAGTGCTGGGAAGTGCTGGCGCTGCCTGGCCTTCTTCTTCTCTGCCTTGCTCAGCAAGTTGTCCAAGTGCCCGCGCCAGCGGGCAGGATTGTCTCCCTCGCGTAAACGCCGAGTCTTGGCTGCATCCAGTATTTGCTCGATCTGGCCCCTGATTTCATCAGCAGTCCGTGTCTTGGTTACCCAGATGGGTTGCAATGCAGCAAGCACATGCTCGGTGCTGATGATGTCAGCCGACAACTTGCCCATGGTCGGGAAAGCGTAGAGCTCCAGTTTGCGCAGCCAGCCTTTCCGCCACTTCTCAGACCAGCTGCCGCCATGTGCCTGTTGGTATTCGCGAGCGAGATCCTCGAACGTCGTGCGACGTGCTGCAGCCTGGCGTTCGGCCTCGCGCTTGGCTTCCTTTGCCGCATCGCGGGTTGCCAGTGGGTCGCTTCCGGAAGCGAGGAGCTTGCGTTGATCAGCGGCCAGCTGCCGGGCTTGGCTGAGTGTGATGGCGGGGAAGGGGCCTAGCCCCATTTCGCGGCTGCGGCCATCCAGCTTGTAACGGAAGATCCAGCTGGTGCCGCCGCTCTTGGATACCTGGAAGTACAGGCCATCGCCATCATTGGTTTTTCCTGGCGTTGCAGCCTTGGCTATCGACTCCACGGTCTTGCTGGTCAGCTTGCCCATCACTCGCTCCTACTCCAACCCACACCCCTCAACCCACACTCTGACCCACACTTTGGTTGCGGATTTTATGGATGGCTACGGGATGTCTTGGGACGGATGCTAAGCTGTAAGGCGCGTATTTACTAGTGCTGTAGGATCTTGTCGGATTTCTTCGGGCAATAAAAAAGCCGGCTTGTGGCCGGCTTTTAGGAGAGGGCAGCAGCTTACTTTTGGTAAGCCGCGGCCGCCTTGAGAATTTCGGCGCGGGCGGCGTCGGCGTTGCCCCAGCCTTCGACCTTCACCCATTTGCCTTTCTCGAGATCCTTGTAGTTCTCGAAGAAGTGCTTGATCTGCTCGATCAGCAGCGGCGGCAGGTCGGTGTATTCCTGGACGTCCTTATAGATGCTGCTCAGCTTGTCGTGCGGAACGGCGATCAGTTTGGCGTCGCCGCCGGCTTCGTCGGTCATGTGCAGCACGCCGACCGGGCGCGCGCGGATCACCGAGCCCGGCGCCACCGGGTACGGGGTCACGACCAGCACGTCGAGCGGGTCGCCGTCGTCGGCCAGGGTGTGTGGGATGAAGCCGTAGTTGGCCGGATAGAACATCGGCGTGGCCATGAAGCGATCGACGAACAGGCAATCGGTGTCGTGATCGATCTCGTACTTGATCGGCGCGTGGTTTGCCGGGATCTCGATGGCGACGTAGATGTCGTTGGGCAGGTCTTTGCCAGCCGGAACCTTGCTGTAGCTCATGGGGTGACTCCCGGTATTAGGGCCAAAAAGTGGGCCGGATTATAGGCACATTCAATCGGCGATACCACGCCATTCAGCCTTTGGTCGGGGTTGTCCGGGACCATCGGTCAGGGCCGTTCGCGGTAGTCCGGATGCTCCGCCTGCAGGCGTTTCAGGCGCGCCAGCGGGTCCTGGCGGTAGAAGTGCGCGAGCTGGGCGTAGACCGCCGGGAAGGCCTGTTCGAGCAGATCCGGCGCACTGAAGAAATACTCGCTGGAGACGGCGAAGAACTCCGCCGGGTTTTCCGCGGCGTAGGGGTCGATGGCGGTGGCCGCGTCCGGATCGCGATCCAGCTGCGCGTTCATCGCGTCGTAGGCGCCCTGCATCGCCTGCGCCCAGTCGACCACGCGCATGTCGCGGTGCAGGGGCGGCAGGCCGTTGGCGTCGCCGCCGAGCATGTCCAGCTTATGCGCGATCTCGTGGATTACCAGGTTGTAGGCTTCCCAGCCACCGCTTTCGGCGACCCCCGGCCAGGCCAGGATCACCGGGCCCTGCGCCCAGGCCTCGCCGCTGCGCTCGTCGTCCCACTGGTGCTCGACGCCGGCATCGTCACGGTAGCGCTGCGGGCTGCGGAAATCGTCGGGGTAGAGCACCAGCTCGTGGAAGTTGCGCTGCCATTCGCCGGCCGGCAGGTGCAGCAGCGGAAGCTGCGCCTGGACGCCCAGGACCAGGCGATCCTCGCCGGACAGCTCCAGGTCGCCGAGCAGGCTGAGGTGCTTGTCATGCAGGAACAGCACGCTCAGCTCGCGCAGGCGCTGCAGTTCGGCCGGGTCCAGCCCGTCGAGGATCGGCAGTCGCGCCAGCACCGCCGCCCAGCGCGAGTCGTCGACGGGGTGCGCAGCGAGGATGCGGCGTTGGCGCCAGGCGCGCAGCGACCACACCGATGCTCAGCCCTGGCTGACGGCGCGCGAGCGGATGCGGTGGCGAATCCAGCCGATCAGCATCGGCAGCAGCGACAGGCCGATCACCAGCAGGATCATCGCGGTCAGGTTCTGCCGAACGAACGGCGTGTTGCCGAAGAAGTAGCCCAGGGTGCTCAGGCCGCCGACCCAGAGCAGGGTGCCGAGCAGGCTGAAGGCGAAGAAGCGCGGGTAATACATGCGCCCAAGACCGGCGACGAAGGGCGCGAAGGTGCGCAGGATGGGCAGGAAGCGCGCCATGGTCACCGTCTTGCCGCCGTGCTTGGCGTAGAAGGCCTCGGTATGCGCCAGGTAGTCGCGGCGGAAGATCTTCGAGTCGGGATTGCTGAACAGCCGTTCGCCCGCCGTTCGCCCGATCAGGTAGTTGCACGAGTCGCCCAGCAGCGCGGCGAGGCTCAGGCAACCGATAAGCAGGCCGATGTCCATGCCGCCCAGTGCGCTCAGCGCGCCGGCGAGGAACAGCAGGGAGTCACCGGGCAGGAACGGTGTCACCACCAGGCCGGTCTCGCAGAAGATCACCAGAAAGAGGATGGCGTAGATCCACACTCCGTACTGGGCGAGGAGCATTTCCAGATAGAGGTCGAGGTGCAGGATCAGGTCGATCGGATTGAAGTCCATGGCGGGGGCATTTGTCCGGGCGGAGGCGCCAGTATAACCACGCCGGTCCGCTTGGCGCTGCTGCCGGAGGTCCGTTGCAGGGGCTCTGTGCTAACCTGCGGCGCAGTTTTTCCGGGGTGGTTTCCCCGCTCAGAGGTCATCCATGCATATCCACATTCTCGGCATCTGCGGCACCTTCATGGGTTCGCTGGCCGTCCTGGCCAAGGAGCTCGGCCACCGCGTCACCGGCTCCGACGCCAACGTCTACCCGCCCATGAGCACCCAGCTGCAAGCCCAGGGCATCGAACTGATGCAAGGCTACGATGCCGCGCACCTGGAGCCTGCGCCGAACCTGGTGGTGATCGGCAACGCCCTGTCGCGCGGCAATCCGGCGGTGGAGTACGTGCTGAACAAGGGCCTGCCCTACGTTTCCGGGCCGCAGTGGCTGGCCGACCACGTGCTGCAGGGGCGCTGGGTGCTCGGCGTCGCCGGCACCCACGGCAAGACCAGCACCAGCAGCATGCTCGCCTGGGTACTCGAACACGCCGGCAT